>JBDSGZ010000139.1:0-4796 GCA_039918735.1 Ginsengibacter sp. | reverse complement strand
AACAAACACCTCATAGTTAGCTCCGAGAGACATAATATATTCCAAATAACCTTTTGCTGCACTGAAATGCAGTTCTCGATAGTTTCCGACATCACCAACCCAGAAACTTCCGTCAGGTGCATATGCTAAAAATCCATATTGGTTACCTCTATAATCATCAAAAAGAAACTTTGTATTGGTTACCGTTGCATCGGTAAAATAGCCACCCATTGTACCGAGTTGAGTGCCCTGAGTACCTGAGGTAGTATTGTAAAATCTCACTACCTGCGTTGTCCCAGCATCTATTACACTAATCTCACCAGCGTCAACGGCTATTGCGCCTGGCGTTGTGATTCCTGAGAGCGTTAATGTTGCAGGCGATAGAGCTCCATTTACATTGACTGTATATTTTGCTAGCGTACTCGTGCCGCTCACCATCCAAAGATTATTACCCTCAACAGCCAGTCCTCTCGGATTGCTAATTGATAAATTTTGCATCAGAGCGCCAGTTGTCTTATTAAAAACATGCAATTCATTTGTACCGCCATGAGCCACAAATAAGCAGCTTCCCGACACCTGCACAGCAAGTCCTGTGGGTCTTGCCGATACGTTGCCTGTAATTAAGTCCAATACACTTGTGTATGTCTTTGCATTCGTTAAGGAAGTCATCGTATAAGATGTGCCATTTGCTCCAAAACTAACCTGTGCGTCATTGCTCACTGCTGTGGCTGTTACAATAGAACTTACTGCAAGTTGATAAGCATTATATCCAGCCCAATAAACATTGGTTCCGTCAGTAGCCACAAAATCAACGTTTGCAGTAGACTGTCTTCCACCGAAACCATTGAGGTCTAATCTCACTTGCGGGTTTGCTATATTAAACTTAGCCTGCGAAGAATAGCCTTCACTATAGCCTTGGCAAAAGAAAGCTGTTGATCCAGCAATAGCCATGCCTGTCATTGAAGTATAATAGCCTTTATGCACGGTGCTCCCGGTATTGCTCTTTGAAGTATTCCCAATTATACCATCCCATGTATAATTTACATTGTTACTGACAACTCTTATCATATAATTGGCATCCGGAGAAGAAATTGATTTTCCAAAATCATCTTTACCATCCCAGTAACGGGTATAAGTTCCTGCGAGCATCAAACTGTCACTCCACAATGTTCTTATGAGAGTTGAATCTGTTTGATAAACACCTGCCGATGTCCTTGACTGCGTGGAAATTGTAAAAGTGAATGCTCCGTTTTTAGAAACTTGCGAATAGCCTGTTTGAAAACAGAAATAAAATGCGATTACGCATAGAAATGCTGTAAATCTGGGTGTATACATAGGATAAGGTTCGTCTTATCCGTAATAACGCATACTTATATACCCAGAGTATGTAAATTAGAAACAAATGAAATTATGACAGGGTAAGCAGCGCATTATGGATAAAGGATTAAAAATTGGATTTCGATTTCCAATTAGGTCAATTTTTATGCCAAATCCCTGTCTACGCTCGTTCTGTTCTCAATAACCTACCCAAATAAAGGGTTAGGTATTTTGTATAAATAAAAACCAACGATGCTTCCGGTTACGTTCAAAATTAAATCGTCAACGTCGGCAAATCCTATGTGGAATACGTATTGAGTAGTTTCAATAAAAATGCTTAAAAGCAATGCGCAGAAAATGACATTTACCAGACTGCGAAGATTAAAGAGACCTATTGCGATGAAAGAAACAGGAATAAATAAGATGATGTTTCCAAAAAGGTTTAAATAAAAATTAAAAACTTCAAGTTTATTTGATGAACTAAGTGTATTGAAAAAACGTACGGAATACTTAACTGGTGTGAGGTTGATCTCATGGAAATAGTCCCGGTCTCTTCTTCGGGGAAGGAAAAACACCGCATAACCTAGGAAAAGGGAATAAATTAATGAAAGGATAATCTTAAATTTCTTGCTCATCGCTTTATCGTTATATCGGTCTACGGTAATCAATCGAAATGGCTTTATTGAACAGACGCCTTTTCTTCTTGTGAAAAATTATTTTTTAGTAGCTCCCTCATTTTAAGCTGGATCAAAAATTCATAGTGAGCCATGTTTACACAATATGCGAACCCGCGACCTCCTTCCAGAAAACCCAAATTTAAAAAAAAGGCCTGGCAGAAACGCAGGAAAGGCCAACCGGGGATTTTACTCATCCAGGACTTTAACGCCGGGTTTCGAATACTGCTGTTTTTAGAAAATATCAATTTGAATGAAGGACAACTTCTAAGGCGAGCTATTGCTTCGGCAGTTGCATACCGATTATGGCGTTCTACCCAATGGGTCCACCCTTTTGAAAAGCCATAGTGAATATACGGTTCCTTGATGTAACCAATTGTACCATTCATAATGTCTTCCTTTTGGCCATGGCCAAAATCTTTGAACTGAGCCTTTCCTTTTTGCAATACCCTGAATTGCCATTTTGGAAAATTATCAGAACGCTTGAGCCAGGTATTTTCCAGCATTAACTTCCAACAGCAATAGAATCCGGCAGTCGAAGCATCACAAGTGCGGATAGAATCAAAAAGGTCTTTAGTAAAAGCTGGCGTAGCTCTCTCATCCGCGTCCAAAAACAAAATCCAATTGTACTTCGCAATAACATTCTCAAGAAAAAAGTTTCTCTGTTTTCCAAAGCTTTCAAACCGATTGCAATGTATGTGTACGCCCAGCTTAGAAGCAATATCTACCGTACTATCAGAGCTTCCTGAATCCAACAAATGAATATCATCGAAATCATCAAGACTCTTTATGCATTCAACGATATCTGTCTCTTCATTTTTTGTAAGAATAACTACCGAAACCATAATAGGATTTAAATAAGAGTAGACTGTTCCTTTTTATGTTAGAATAAACAAATTGATTCTTATAACTCAGCAAATCCAACATTTTCCTTCAAATGTTCAACGTTAAACATAGAACAAAGAACCACACTTCCGGGAAAATCAGTGAAGAGTGCCTGAAGTTTAGCACCGTGACTTATGGACCCAGAAAAACTCCTGAAAGGTGAAAAAAATATATTTGAAGTTTTCCCGCGTTCTTCACAAATCTCATTATAATCTGGGTCCAAAGGTGAATTATTGAATTGCAACACATCGAAGCTATTAAGGTAGTCACGATGAAGCTTGAGTTGATCTTTCATAGAGGCGAGGCCCCAAGCCCTAATTTTACCTTCCTCTTTCAGCTTTGCTGCCGTATTGGAAAGTTCTTCGATATTCACCAACTTACTCTTCGGCTCATGTAGAAAAAAATAATCGACATAATCCGACTTCATTTCTCTTAAGCTTGTTTCAAGGCTTTTACGCATGCTTGCCTCGCTGAGTTCGATCCGGTCATGAAAGTGATCTGCAAAATGACTCTTTACAGGCTTAACCTGATCAGCATAAGAAACCGGGCCTTTCTTCTTTTTAAAGCTTCGCACCAAAGATTTCGCAGGCCCCAACAATCCGGCTTTCCAATTAGCAATTATTCCAAACTTCGTGGCCAAGACAACTTTATCCCGGTTCGGCCTCAGAATTTTTCCAACAAAACTTTCCGCTTCACCGTATCCATAGGATCGGGCCAAATCAAAATGATTTATCCCCTGTTCGAAAGCGACTTCCAAGGCTCTCCTGCTTTTTTTAGCATCTACGGAGCCGAGGATCGAAGCACATCCGAATCCCAGGACAGACGATTGGATACCTTTTACAAGTTCGACGGTTCTCATAATATTTTTCGCGTTAGGTGATTTGCCAAACGCGCTGCGAAAGCTCCCAATAGAAATGTCGGGTTGGCCTGGCTCGAAGTAGGAAAAACAGAACTGCTGCAGACGTATACGTTCGTTGTACCCCATACTTTCAAATCATTATTTACAACTCCGTCTTCCGGAGAAGATGCAATTCTTGTGGTACCGGACTGATGAATTCCATCTTTCGACATTTTTTTAATTGCATCAAATAATTGTTCTTTTGGGAACCAGTATTCCAACTTTCCGCAGCCGCATTTCTGAAGCCAGTCATCCAGCACTTCATGGGTCCTAATGACTGAATGAATGTCCAAAGGAGATAAAGAATAATCAATAATCAACGTTTCGTTGTCTTTACCTAAATACATTTGATTGCTATAAACAGGCGTCTGTTCTGCATGGAAGTGTAACGCGTAAATATTCTCAGGACTAAAAAGAAAAACCCCGGGAAGCTTTCGGCTAAGCATATACCGCTTGTAGAAAATGGACAATGGTTTTAAAACCGAGCCAGGCAGTCCTTTAATAATATTCCAAAGATGGTCTCGAATGCCTGTTACTTTACCTTTCGTTATTGAATGTGCAATTGCCGGGGGAGCCAATTTCTTACCTAAATACGGAGTAATCATGGCGAGATACATAAAGGACATTGCTCCACTTCTATGGGCAGGATCGAAATACAATGGATTATCCAACCATATGGCCGTATTCAAAAGTTTTTCCGCTTTCAAAAAAACCGGATCGAACTGAAATCGCCGCCGAATGTATGTTTTGTCGACGTCTCTCAAAAAGCCATAATCGGTCCTGGATGGATCACCATTAAACTTAACTGATGCAATTTTCCCAGAAACGTGACCCTGGTAATAGTGTCCCAAAGCAGGAGGCGTCTTGTCGAGATTTTGGAACAACTGGCAATTTCTTAAAAGAATCCTGGTCGTTTCCTGTGTGCCGGCAGCCAGCACAAAATTTTTTGATCTTATTTCAACCGTTTCATTTGTCCCAACTTTTCTCAACTTCACAGTTTGAATAACTCCAGCATGATCAGGTGAACTAAAATCACGAACTTC
>JBDSGZ010000138.1:0-5113 GCA_039918735.1 Ginsengibacter sp. | reverse complement strand
CAAGGCATTGATATTTTTAAAAGGTGCAATAACGGCATTCTCGCTGAATCGCAAGTGGGCCACGGGTTTAGCAAACCTTCCATATAAAAGACCTGTAGCGAGTGCAAAACTTAAAAGCCCAAACATAGCCTCAAAGGCCGCTACTGTACTTGACAAAAATCCAATCGGGCTAATACGGCCATAACCAACGGTGGTGAATGTTTGCGTGCTGAAAAAAAATGACTCAGCAAAATTAGTGAGTTCTGATGGCGAAGGAATTTCTCCCAAGGAATCCACCCCGATGAGAAAATAAATACAAGCAAACAGCAGGTTGATAATTAAATAAAAGGATACGAGGATGGTAAGGAATTTCCAGCGAGGCATCAGTAACATTGTATGATACCAGCTGATCCCTTCGAAAAAACCAATTCCGCGTTTTTCAATATTGGCCTCGCCATTTTTATTCAAAAACCGTCCGCCATAATTTGCCGGGTTATTGCCAAAACCGGTATTCATTTCAGGAGTTGCCTTAATATGCTTTTTTTGAAATAATGCCATATCGGTTTTATATTTTTACAAGAAACAGGATGCAATCCAATAACAAATATAATTCGTGTAACATTACCGGCCTGCTAAGTGGGTGCATTTCAAATTGTCGCTACGATTCCGGTCGGCGGAGACACCGACCAAGGCTGGGCCGTGGTTTATGTCTTCACAAACCACTCAATCCCCGGCAATCTGAGATGCACCCTGCTAAGTTTAATTGATGAGTATTCAAAAATTTTTATATCAGAACCTGTTCTGGCGTAGTGTTTTCTACCTGTCTGCCTTCGTGCTGAATATTCTTATTGCGCGGCATTTTGAAGCTGAAATTTCGGGCAAGTTTTATTACCTCGTTAATTTGTTCGCTTTTGTCACCCTGGTTGCAAGCCTGAGCATCGAGTCGGGCATGGTTTATTTTGCATCTTCGAATAAAATTTCAGCCAAAGCGCTTTTCAATTTTTCATTGGTTTGGACATTGTTGATTGCAGCATTGATTTTAGTGCTTTTGTATTTCAAGCGATTTCTGCCTGTCACAACTATTGAAGGCAGTAGCATTCTTTATTTGCTGCTTTTTGTTTGTGGCAACCTACTGATCACATTTTTAAACAGTCTTTTTTACGCGGCAAATAAGTTCAGGCTACCTAACGTTTCCGCGATTTTGATCAATTTCTTTTTGATCATCATTATCTTTTTTGTGGACAGGTATCAGTGGCTCACCAATGAAAAATACATGCTCATTTATTTTGAGAGCTTTTTCCTGCAAGGCGTTATTTTGGTTATAATTTTCAGGATCAACCTTGAAAATACTCAGACTTCCCGTTTTCCATCGACCTCACAAATTTCGTCTTTGTTCAAATATTGTTTTGTTGCCTTCGCCAGCAACGTGGTCACCTTTCTTTATTACCGCGTGGATTATTGGTTTGTTAGCCGCTATGCTTCGGCGGACGATCTTGGAAATTACATCCAGGTATCAAAGATTGCACAAATGTTTTTTATCCTGCCGGCAATCCTTGCTGCTGTCATTTTTCCGCTAACGGCAGGTGGTAGACGGCTAGAAGTAAAAGAAGCTCTTCTTGTAATTTCCCGGGGTGTTATCTTTTTTTACGGACTTGCCTGTTTCGTTATAATCATTGCAGGGCGATGGGGTTTCCCTTTCGTTTTCGGGGGAAGCTTCGGTAAAATGTACACTCCTTTTTTGTTACTGATTCCGGGAATATTAGCGCTCGGCTCGCTCTATACTTTCACCGCCTACTATGCCGGAAAAGACAAAGTGATCATTAATTTGAAGGGAGCACTGCTCACGCTTTTAGTCATTGCTTCAGGCGATGCTATCTTCATCAGAAGCTATGGAATCAACGCTGCTGCGGCAGTTAGCAGCATCGGGTATCTTGTTTACCACATCTACGTGGTGTCAATTTTTAGAAAAGAATACAATGTTTCCTTGCCTGATTTCTATCTTTTAAAACTTTCTGATCTTTCAAGGATGAAGGCCTCTTTTTTTAAAAGCAATAACCTGTAATGCAAGAAAAGAATATTTATACCAACGGATCTTATTTGCAAAACAATCCTTCGTGGGGTGGCGAAGATTCCACATGGAAAGCAGAAGCGATCTGGAATTTATTACAAAGGAACAAAATCAACCCGACTGATATTACAGAGGTTGGTTGTGGTGCAGGAGGAGTGCTACGTTCTTTATCAGCCAGGTTCGGTGAGCGTGTTTCCTGTTATGGTTATGATATTTCGCCGCAGGCAATAACGTTAGCAAAAAGTTATTCAAATGAAAATATCTCTCTCTTTAATGAAGACTTCACAGCAAAGAACATTCATACGGATTTGTTGCTTGTCATTGATGTTGTAGAACACCTTCAAGATTATTTTCAATTTTTGGAAAATATTAAAAAGAAAAGTAGCCAGTTTGTTTTTCATATTCCACTTGATCTTTCCTGCAGAACGATTTTGAAACCTCATGTACTTTTGCAGCAACGAAATGCAGTTGGCCACATCCATTATTTCACGAAGGAAATGGTGCTTTGGTTTCTGAAAGACTGCGGCTATGAAGTATTGGATATTTTGTACACAAAGCCGGTAATAGATATTGAAGCGTCTCACGACATTAAGACGGCGATGAAGAAAATGCTGAGGAACTTTTCCTATTCTTTCAGTAAAGATTTAAGCGCAAAACTTTGGGGAAATTATTCTCTACTGATTTTAGCAAAATAATATTGGAGAGTTTGTAATAAGGATCATGGAAAAAAATATTCTTTGGCTCGCAAGCTGGTATCCAAATAAATTAACGCCTTTTGACGGTGATTTTATTCAGCGCCATGCAAGAGCTGTTTCTCTTTTCACGAAGCTGACCGTAATTCATATTAAGAAAGACGAGAAGGCTGTAATCACCAAAGATGTCAAAGTTGTTTCCACTTCTGCAGGCAATCTTACGGAGATCATCGTCTTTTATCACTCCGCGGATTTTAAATTAGGACTCATCGGCAAACTGCTTTCACAATTAAAATATACCAGGGTTTACAAAAAAATCTTAGCCGATTATATTTTAAAAAATGGCAGGCCAGACATTGTTCATGTGCATGTTGCATTTAAAGCCGGACTGCAGGCGCTTTATTTGAAAAAGAATTTAAAACTTCCCTTTATCGTTACTGAACACTGGACTGGTTATTATAAAACTGCTGTTTTAAATTTCTATAATAGCAGCGTTTTTTTTCAGCGATACACAAAGAAAATTTTATCGCAAGCCGCTCTTCTTTTACCGGTGACTCACAATCTTGGCGAAACGATCAATGCTAACATCGCGACCGTTCCATTCACAGTTGTTGAAAATGTAGCAGACACAAATTCCTTTTATTTCAAACCAATCCAAAACAAACGATTCCGTTTTATTCATGTTTCCTCACTGAATTATCAAAAGAATCCGGAAGCCATAATTCGTTCCGCAAGGCGGTTAGCTGACCTGGGATTCGATTTCGAATTGATGATGATTGGCTGGGTTACGAAAGAGCTTGCTGATTTGGCTGCTCGACTTTTGCTACTGGAAAAATATGTCGTTTTCAGGCATCCGATTCCCTATGAAGAAGTTGCCTCGGAAATGCAACAATCTTCATGCCTTTTAATGTTCAGCAGGGTAGAAAACCTGCCTTGTGTAATTATTGAAGCGCTTTGCTGCGGCTTGCCAATCGTGTCATCTGACGTAGGTGGCATAAGTGAAGTTGTCAACGAATCCAATGGAATCCTGGTAAAGAGTGAGGATGAAACACAACTGCTAAATGCGATGAAAAAGATTGTTTTACAATACAATAAGTATGATCGTGCCAAGATTTCCCAGGTGGCATCCGCGAAATTTAGTTACGAGGCCATCGGTAAAAAAATTTATGGTATTTACAGCGGGAAATCTGTTCATTAATCCTTTTTTGATTTTTGATTTGACAGCCTTTGATAGCTCACTCATTAGATTACCTTTGCAGCGTTTTCAAATTATTCAGGGACAATGAAGAACATCAGAAATTTTTGCATTATTGCACATATAGATCACGGAAAGAGTACCCTGGCCGACCGGCTTCTTGAATTTACCCATACACTTACGGATCGGGAAATGCATGCGCAAGTACTTGATGATATGGACCTGGAGCGTGAGAAAGGCATTACCATAAAGAGCCATGCTATCCAGATAAATTATAAGTCAAATGGAATCGACTACGTACTCAATCTGATAGATACTCCCGGTCATGTGGATTTTAGTTATGAAGTGAGCCGTGCCCTTGCTGCATGCGAGGGAGCATTGCTGCTTGTAGATGCCACACAAGGAATACAGGCGCAGACAATTTCTAATCTTTACCTCGCTATTGATAATGATCTTGAAATAATTCCTGTCATCAATAAAATTGATATGGATGGCGCAATGATCCCGGAAGTAGAAGACCAGATGATAGAACTGATCGGTTGCAAGCAGGAAGACATTTTACACGCCAGCGCAAAAACAGGATTGGGTATCGAAGAAATCGTCAATGCCATCATCGCAAGAATTCCTCCACCCAAAGGAGATTACAATGCTCCGTTGCAGGCTTTGATATTTGACAGTGTTTTCAATAGTTTCAGGGGAATCATTGTTTACTACAGGGTGTTCAACGGAATACTGAAAAAAGGCGATAAAATTAAATTTTCTAATACCGGAAAGGAATATGAAGCTGATGAGGTGGGCGTGTTGAAAATAGGCCTGCTTCCAAAGCCTGAGGTAAAAGCCGGAGATGTTGGCTACATCATAACCGGAATTAAAGTTGCGAGAGAAGTAAAAGTCGGTGATACCATCACTACAACAACTAACCCTTGCAAAGAATCCATAAAGGGATTTGAAGAAGTGAAGCCAATGGTTTTCGCAGGGATATTTCCGGTGAATACGGATGAGTTTGAAGAGCTGCGTGATTGCATGGAAAAACTTCAATTAAATGACGCATCTCTCACCTTTGAGCTGGAAACATCACAGGCATTGGGTTTCGGGTTTCGCTGCGGCTTCCTTGGAATGCTGCACATGGAAATTATCCAGGAACGGCTCGAACGGGAGTTTAATCAAACGGTAATTACC
>JBDSGZ010000137.1:0-5690 GCA_039918735.1 Ginsengibacter sp. | reverse complement strand
ATATCTACTTCAGAAATAAGTCCAATATGTAAGTTTTTTTAGACCATAGAGCAACCCGATATAAATGAAAAATAGCAGCTACAAAATGACTGCTATTGTCTATCGTCTTGCGTTAATCTTATTGCTGGCAGGTTGCTCTTCAGCAGAGCCTACTTCCTCTTCAGATTAACGTTGCTAATAAAAGCATTTTAATTCGAAAAATCACCAACCATTTTTCAGTACATTACCTTAATCGATCAACGAATTTTTCATTGCAAAGAAAACCAACCCAACGGAGTTTTTGACACCGAAGCGTTCCATCAGCCTGTCCTTTATAGCTTCTACCGTTCGGGCGCTAATCTCCATTCTTTTTGCAATTTCCTGTGCAGTATATTCCATACAAACAAGATTAAGTACTAACTTTTCGCGCTCGCTTATAGTAACTTCACTGTTGAGGCTCGGATTGAATTTTTGTCGGGCATAATTCTTTTTAATAAGAACTCTATTAACAAAGTTATTGAGATAGAACCCCGTACGCACCACCTCAACAATTCCCTGTTTAATCTCTTCAGGATCAGTACTTTTCAATAAATAACCATTTGCCCCACTATCCATCAGATGACCAACAAAACGCTCGTCTTCGTACATCGTTAGAATGAGAATTTTAATTTTCGGAAAGTGCTTGTTTACGAATTTTGTTGTTTCTATGCCGTCTTTCACCGGCATTTTTAGATCCATAAGAATTACGTCGGGAGTGATGTTATTTAGTTGGTTAATAAGATCCTCTCCGTTCTCAGCCTCCAGAACAAATTTGACATTACTATACGGTCTCAAGGAAAGAATTACTCCTTTCCTAAAAATTTTATGATCATCTGCTATCGCAACTTTGATGACGTCCATATAAAATTAAGAAAGTTAGAATTTAAAAGTTTGGAACGCCCGTTCACTCAAACTTATTATTTAATCGGCTCTCTTGGTACTTCAATGGTGACTTTATAATAGGTCTGCGTGCTGTCAATGTCAAAAGAGATGCTTCCTCTCAGGACCTTAATGCGGCTCTCAATATTTTTCAACCCGAGCCCCGTGGAGTCGAAATTCAATTTTTCAAAATCTTGCTGAAGGATTCCTTTCCCGTCATGGTGAATACGAAAGTAAGAAAAATTTCCCTGCACATTTTGTGTGAGGTGGATAAATCCTGCATGACTATGCTTGATGATATTTGTCACAAGTTCCTGGATAATCCGGAATACGAGGAGCTCCTGTTCTTGCATCAAACGCTCCCGGTTGTCATGAAACCGGGCACTCGCATTTATCACCCCCGAACCGTTAATCTTTTCGAACAGATCCTTTATGGCAGATTCTAACCCGAAATTCTTCAACGTTGGTGGCATGAGACTATGGGAAATATTTCTTATCAACTGGATAGTGTCATCAATGATTTGTTTTGCGCTGAAAATAGATTGTAGCTGAACGGCAGGTTCCTGGTGTATGAGATTCTCATTTAAGTACAGCCTTGCAGTGGCCAGCAGAGGTCCTGCATCATCATGAAGATCAGCCGCGATTCGCTGTCTCTCCTCCTCCTGAAATCGGATCGATGCTTTGAGTAGCATTTGTTGCTTTTCTTCTTCAAGCTTTTGAAGTTGCTTATTGAATTTTATTACTCTCCGCTGATGAAATACAACCACTGAAACAAGAGTAATAGCCATTATAAACATCCCAATTGTGCCAAAAATCAGCACATTCGAAAAGCCTAAAGAATTTTCAGAAGACTGTAAGAAAAACAGATACAATGTCAACGTCCTTAGATTTTTACTTTGAATGGTTCAGTCACCATGCCATACTCTTTTTTTGGCTTGCAACGTAGGGTTTGTCAGATTTCATGAGCATCGCAATGGAAAGCAAAACGTTTTTCAGGATATTGAACGCAGAGTTAATAAAGATGTATTGGCGCCGAAACGCTCCATCATGAATCATATTCTCTGCCATAATATATAGAAAAAAAGTGCCAGATAAATATATCAGGAATGTAATAATGATCCAAAAATTTGATGTTGAATAAATATGAAGATCAATACTTCCTCTAATCTGTAAAAAAAGATAGTAAATGCAAAGTGCTATTATAATGATGGTTTGTAATCCAGAGGTCAATGAATCAAAGCCATTCATTTTGTTGACAAAGAAGAAGTCAACGATTGACAGAACCATAAAACAAAGCCAAACGGGGAAAATAAATTTTTTCGTTTTATCGGGCGGAAGAACGTAGTAATAAAACAGGCAGAAAAAAGAAAATTCTGCAACAGTGAAGATTGCAAACAAAAATATAAACGCATTTTCAAAGCGGAGTTCGTGAAGTATATAACCCGCGGCTTCATTCAGGATACAGTAGATTATATAATAAAAAATTACCCATAGTGATTTCTCTTTCGTATCTCTTTTGAACAAAAGAAAAAAAACTAAGGGTAATAAATGAAAGAAGATTCCTGTATATCTTATAAAATTTAAAATAGCAGCTATGTTTGAAATCAAATATAACTATCTATTTCAATTATTATTATAATTCAGAAACTATTCCTCATATAATTTTACGTCTTCCCACCAGATGGTTTTGTCGGCAACTATAGCCTCTTGCTTTACGAGATCACCTGTGTTTGTAACAACAGAAAATTCAAGAATGTCCTTTCCGTTTTCATCAACTGCGGTGTAGACAAGATGCTCTTCATTTAAATTTGTTAAGCATTTACGGAAGTTGATTCCTACAGATCCTGGTTGTGCCAAAATCTGTTCAAGAATGTTACGACCAATGTAATACCCAGAGGTTGCGTTAGGGTTAGCTGCCTGGAAAGCATTCACCATTTGAAGTCCTTCATTAAGGCCGATGTTCTCACCCACTTCAGCGAGTGTTTTGGTTTCTACGAGTTCATTTTGATTCATGATTGTAAGTTTAAATTGTTTGTGGTTAATGTGTAATTACACTACTAACTTCCGTAAAATCGATATATTTGACAATAGCTTTTTTATTTACCAATATTTACTTACTTTGGTGAAATATAGTGCCGGTAAGGTTTTCAGGAGAAATTCTGAGTTAATATACTCGAAAAGAAAAGGTAAATCTACGTCCGAAAGTAGTAAAATTACTATGAGGTTTTTAGAAATTTTTCTATCGTGAAGTTACGGCTTAGACAACTCCAAACGCGAGTAATTTTCCTTTTCGGATAAACGCTTTATCGAATTGGTGCAAATAATACTGCTTAAAACCAAGACAACATGATCCAATTTCCACTCGGTCATCTCAGAGCTGAGAACTCTACACTGAAAGCCAAATCGTCCATCCAAATAGTTTTTTCTTACAAATGCAAAGCAACGAATGAGAAAGTGTGATAAATACCGGATCGTAATTTTACGAACGATGAGTAGTAAAGCAACGTGGTATCAATTACGTTCTGTCATTGATTTTCACGAAAAATTTAATAGAAAACCAAACAAATAGAAATGTGAAATTTCCGTTATTCTTATATATTTTTACAATAACCACTAAGCCATTAATTTCATGAGTTCTTCTTCTTACCCATCAGCACTCATCAAGATAGCAATTGCTGATGATCATAAGATTTTCAGAGATGGCATTAAGATGGCTCTATCTCCAAGACAAAATCTGAAAATGGTGTGGGAAGCTGAGGACGGCAAAGACCTCTTGCATAAAATAAGTATAAAGAAACCAGACGTTCTCCTAATGGATATCAGGATGCCCGAAATTGATGGCATCAATGCTATAGAGCTTCTTCGTAAAGAATATGAAGATCTCAAAATAATTGTTCTCACCATGTATGACGATCAGCAGATGATCAGTAAGATGATGGAAATGGGAGCAAATGCCTACCTAACCAAAACAACGGATCCGGATGAAATATATGAGGCAATACTGACCTGTATGAACGAGGATTTTTACTTTAATCAACTGGTGAATAACGCGGTGATGGGGAAATTAATGCAAAAGAAAAACGTTCGCCAGCATTACGGAACTCAGATTCCCATTAGCTTTAGCGAAAAGGAACTTAAGATATTACAACTCCTGGCAGAAGACAAAACGACCGAAGACATTTCAAAGATTATCTTTTTAAGCCCCAGAACTATTGAAACAATTCGCCAGAACATGAAGAATAAAGTTGGAGCAAAAACAATAGGAGGATTAATTACCTACGGAATGAGAAATAAGATTATTGAATGATTTCATTTTTTTCAGCCGGAAATCTTCATCCTTCCCAGCCTTCACATTCCCTGAGCACTGCACATTTACTTCCTCGGCGCTTTATTTAAAACATAATATTCTTTCATGATCTCAAATACTTTTCCTTTGACGATCTCAAAATTATCGGTTCCATTTACCTGACAAGGAGGTAGAAAATGTAGTTCCATTTTATTAGGCCAAAAATAAAAGCCTCTATCCGGAGGAAGAATTTTTTTAGTTCCAAAAAGTAACGCGGGAATTATATCGACGCCAGTTTCAACAGCCAGTTTAAATGCACCATCATAAAATTCCTTCAGCGGAAGTGCTGTTTTATTTCGCGTCCCTTCAGGATAGATGCACATGTGCATGCCGCCCTTGAGCACATTTTTCATTTTATTGAAGCTGTTCTGCCTGCTATTTTTATCCTTTCGGTCAACAAGGATAGAACCACGTTTATAAATCAATCCAAAAACGGGAATCTTTGCCATCTCAGCTTTGGCTATAGTCTTGTTTGGTCCGGGAATGAAGGGCGTAGTTACTGGAACATCCATGAATGAGTTATGGTTGCAGGTGACAATATAGTTCTGCCCCTCTTTAAAATTATCCGCACCAATAACTTTCAAACTACAACCGGTGGCAAAGAAAAATATCCGCATCCAAACTTTCGAAATGATTCTAAAAACCTCCGTTCTTTTTGGCTCATTGTAACTCCCTGTCATCCAAATTAAAATGGCTGCTGGAATCAACGTAATTACAAAGATTACAAGTGCCCAAACCGCGAATATCCTCGCTAAGATGTTCTGAACCATAATTTATAATTGAAAACTAAATCTTCCAGTCAATGGGAGCTTTATTCTGGCTCATAAGCAAATCATTGGTCTTTGAAAAATGTCTGCGTCCAAAAAAACCTTTGTCTGCGCTAAATGGCGAAGGATGTGCTGCCTTCAATACAAAGTGCTTTTTTTCGTCTATGTATCCCTGTTTTTCCTGCGCGAACCTTCCCCACAGCAAAAACACAATTCCCTTCTGAACTTCAGAGAGCCTCTCTATCACAGCATTTGTAAACTGGTGCCACCCAATATTACTATGACTGCCAGGTTCATTCTTCCGGACTGTGAGTGCTGCGTTTAATAAAAATACGCCCTGCGATGCCCAGCTTTCCAGGTCACCAGTTACCGGTCTATCCATACCTATATCAGCCTTCAGCTCTTTGAAAATATTTACAAGTGAGGGAGGAAGCGGAACACCCGGTGGCACCGAAAAACTCAATCCCTGCGCCTGTCCTTCATTGTGATATGGATCCTGACCAAGAATTACGACTTTCACTTTTGAAAAAGGTGTTTTTGAAAAAGCATTGAAGATTAAAGGACCGGGCGGAAAGATGATTTTTCCAGCAGCCTTTTCAGTCTTAATAAACGCGGTAATATTCTGAAAGTAAGGCTTCGCAAATTCCCCCTGCAATTCGTTTTTCCAGCTTTTTTCAATT
>JBDSGZ010000136.1:0-27489 GCA_039918735.1 Ginsengibacter sp. | reverse complement strand
TTGCTTTTCAATACATCAGCCTTTGTTTTAGTTGCATTCATCATTAAAGGATGCCTCTATACAAAGGCTGAGTCTATTTATGGAAGTGGCAATTTCAGTAATTATGCAATAGAAGATCACTTATGTTTTCGGGAATAAACTGGCTGCTTTTCCTGCCCCTATTCTTATTTTTTTAAATACCCTGTAATAATATTCTTTATTGAACAGTTGAGAATCGTGCATGGCCTTGTAGGTTAAGAAAATACCTACCGGAGTCAGCACTATTACTGGTAGCCAAATTCCTGTTACAGGGTCCAGCGTGTTGTCTTTTGTGAATTTTTCCCCGAAAATATTAAGAAGATAGAAGATCATAAAGAAGATTAATGCTACGACCAGGGGCATGCCAATACCACCCTTTCTTATGATCGATCCCAATGGTGCTCCGATGAAAAATAATACAAGGCAGGCAATGGAAAGGGATAACTTTTTATGCCATTCGATTTTATTATAATTGATTTCCTGCAGTCTCCCCGCATAATCATTTCCCGAAATTTCAAGCACATTCCGGATGTTACTGACAAGATTCAAAGCCTGGTCATTCACAACAGTTTTTAAACTATCAGGAACTATATCATTAAAAGATCTAACCGGGGTTGATTGTTTCAATTTTTGAATGGTATCTATTATCAATGCATTAGTTGAAGCAGTGTCTTTTGAAGCAGTATCTTTGTATTCTGCGTACTTAACAAATCGCTTTAAATCTGCCTTGTTCCTTTTAATCAATGAATCCGGAATCTTTTTTAAGGAATCAATTGCATGGTCTAACTGTCTTAGAGTCTTCATTCTTATGTTGTTCATAAAAAGACTGTCAGATGTTTTTTGGAGATTAAGCTGGGTAAGATCGAATAGCTTATTATACTCTTTGAAGCCAAGGGATATAAATTCTGTTTGTTCAGAATTTACATTCCCTTTTTCTTCATACCGGTGCCCATTTTTCAACCTGAATTCAAGGAACTTTTTATCGTCGCTAACGGTCATCTTACCACTCTCAGAAATGATTGTATTATCCTGAATTCCATAATTTTGCTCATAGATGAGAACGTTATGAAGTGTGCTCTTGTCTTTTTCCTTTTTACCTACTTTAATTGAAAATCCTTTGAAGCCATTATAAAACACACCGTCTTTTAAATCGAAGGCAGGGCTTTTTTTATAAATGTCATTGTAAATAACAGCAAACTTTAGATTGGCAACTGGTGCTATATAGTTTGCAAAAAGAAATGCCACGCCTGTTAGAAGCAGGGACACAAAAAACAGTGGTCTCATAAACCGGAGTAAGGAAATGCCGGAAGACTTAATCGCGACAAGCTCGAAGTTCTCACCGAGCTTACCAAAAGTCATGATTGACGAAAGTAAAATAGCTATAGGAAGCGCCAATGTAACCAAAGTAGCACTTGCATAAATAAGAAATTTAACGAGAGTTACTATATCAAGTCCTTTCCCTACAAGATCGTCAATGTATTTCCATAGTATTTGCATCATGAACACAAATAGCGTGATAAAAAATGTGGCTATAAACGGCCACACAAACGCTTTTAGAATAAGTTTATCGAGTTTTTTAAACATGCAGTTAACACCAGGAAGTGCTACATTTAAATCTGTTCGTTGTAAATTTCATTTATGAGTGTAAAAGCAAAAATAAGTCTTTCGGAATTTGAAATGGAGCTGGTAAACACTACCCATTGGATTTTTACCAAACAAAACATAATAAAGAAAGTTGGAATTCTTTTTGGCGAGGTTCTTCATGAATACAAACAAATTTCGTCCAGGAAAAACCTGGCCATTCCTGGTTTAGACTTCGAACAAAACGGACGAATTTCCAAAGGAGAAAATTATAAGGGTTTGCCGTATGTGATGTTAGACTACCCTGCGCTATTTAGCAAAGAAGCAATTTTTGCATTCCGATCCATGTTTTGGTGGGGCAATTTTTTCAGCATTACACTTCATATCTCTGGCCAACATTTAATGAAAAATATATGCATCGCTGATCTCCTGATTTACCTGCGTGGTTCAGATTTTTTTATTTGTATTAATGATGATGAATGGGAGCACACGTTTGATCCTTTAAACTACATTCCGGTAGATGAATTGGAACCTTCTCAGATTGAAAAAATTCTTTTGAGCCCGTTCTTCAAGATTTCTAAAAGAATCGAACTTAACCGGTGGAATGAAGTAGAAGATTTTTTTCAAAAAAGTTATAAAGAAATAATAGCTCTGTTAGAGCAATGAACTTTTAAGCTGCAATGATGCTTGTTTAAAAACCGGCAGGAAAACAATGAGTGTTCATTTAAACTAATTTCCAAGTCGATGAAACAGCTCTTTTACCTGGGTTTCCCACAACTGGCTTTGATCTTTGATTTCCTTTTTTTCTGCGAAATCATTTATTACTAAAATGGTGAGATTGGTAACTTCAGATTTTTCTATGCTGAATTCAAAATATTCATCCTTGGGAGAATTGAGCCAATGAAAGCGAATACTTTTATTTTCCTCACTCGCAACAACTTCCGCCTCTTCTGCAGAACCGTTCCAGGCAAAGCTGAACCGCCCATCCTTATCTTCCACTTTATCCGCAAACCATTCCTGTAGTCCTGTGGATGTTGATAGGAATTCATATAAAATAACCGGCGAACACCTGACGGGATATTCAAGCGTGAACTGTACTTTCTTGCTCATCTTTTTATTAAATCAATAATGTATATGTGCAATAATATAAAAAATTCAATTAACCAACCTAATTTATAGTTTTAGTCGGTATAATATTGAAAATGAAAGTTCTTCCTCTATCAGCGAATTGATACAACAGTGCAAAAGCAGTAACAATTTTTTTGGCAGCATACTTAAAACATATTAAATTACGTTAGATACTCAGCTAAAAACCACTAATTGTGACTAACTACTTTGTGGTAAAACCACTCCCATAAAAAGTACAACTTATGAGTATGCGACAACTGAAAATTTCCAAATCAATTACGAATCGTGAAAGCGAAAGCCTGGAAAAATATTTACAGGAAATAGGCAGGGTCGAGCTTATTAGTCCAGAAGAAGAAGTAAAGCTTGCAATTCGAATAAAGCAAGGCGACCAGGAAGCGCTTGATAAACTTACAAAAGCGAATCTTCGATTTGTGGTGTCGGTCGCAAAGCAGTATCAGAATCAGGGTCTTACCTTGCCTGATTTAATTAATGAAGGGAATCTTGGGCTGATAAAAGCGGCACAGCGGTTTGATGAAACGCGAGGATTTAAATTTATTTCTTACGGCGTTTGGTGGATAAGGCAAAGTATTATGCAAGCGCTTGCGGAGCAATCCAGGATAGTAAGGTTACCATTGAATAAAGTAGGATTAACAAATCGCATTGCCCGCGCTTTTTCATATCTCGAACAGGAATTTGAACGCACACCAACGGCGGAAGAACTGGCATTCTACCTGGATATTGAAACTGAAGAAGTTTCAGCAACAATGAATGTGGCGGCAAGGCACGTGAGTATGGATTCACCTTTAAGTGAAGGGGATGAAAGCACACTCATCGACGTAATGGTAAACGGAAATGCCGATAGTGCGGATAAGCAAATAATGTTCAGAGACTCTTTAAGACTGGAGATTCAACGATCGCTGAGCGTACTCACTGAAAGGCAAAAAGAGGTGATCTGTTTTTTTTATGGTATTGGCATGGATCAATCCATGAGCCTCGAAGATATCGGCGCGAGGTTTTGTCTTACAAGGGAAAGAGTACGTCAAATTAAAGATAAAGCGCTTACAAAATTACGCACGGCTTCAAGGAGTAATCTTCTTAAAGAGTATATGGGCGTTTAAATTTCGCTGTAAATAATTTTCATAATTAAAGTGTGCACGAAGGTTGCACGCTTTTTTTTGTTCCCTTTTTTTTACTCTTGAGTATGCCGGCACAACAACCGGGTCATTTAATAATTCTAAAATATCTTTGTGGTTGTATGAAGAATTATTTCAAAATCGGGAGACTAGCTGGCACCTTTGGCATTGAGGGCCTGCTCGTGCTGGAACAAAATCTTGGAAAAAAAACTTCACTTAAAGGCCTTAAAACCATTTTTGTTGAGCAAAATCAGAATTCCTTTTTCCCATATTTTATTGAGTCATCTAAGATTAAAAATGAAAAAGAGGTTTTTCTGAAACTGGAAGGAATCTCTTCAAAAGAGCAGGCTCGGAGTCTATTGAAAAATGACGTGTGGCTGGAAGAAATAGACTTCAAAAAATTGGCTGCTCCGGCAGCGCCCATATCGCTTTTAGGATTTACCGTTATAAATGAAAAGGAAAAGTTGGGAGAAGTAATTGAAGTGATTGAACAACCGCACCAGCTATTGTGTAAAATAGATTTTGAAGGCCAGGAAGCACTTCTTCCCGTGCATGAGCAAACCCTGGAGAGAATTGATAAGAATAAAAGGATAATTTATTTAAAACTCCCTGAAGGTCTTTTGGACATCTATAAAGACCTTTGAAACCTGGTCTAAAATTCGCAAATACAATGCAAGCTCCTCCCGGAAATATTATTGCGCATTTTGATCTGGATTCCTTTTTTGTTTCGGTTGAGTATTTAAAAAATCCATCTCTATTAGGGAAAGCTGTGATTGTTGGTGGTAGTCGTGAACGAGGAATTGTGACTACGTGCAGCTACGAAGCCAGGAAATTTGGAGTGCATTCTGCAATGCCAATGAAAACAGCAATGAATCTTTGTCCGCACGCAATTGTCGTGAAAGGAACCTACGCGGAATATAGCAAATACTCCAGGTGGGTCACGCAAATCATTGCTGCCAAAGCACCATTATTTGAAAAGGCATCTATAGACGAATTTTATCTTGATCTAACCGGGATGGAAAAATTTTTCGATCCACTCCAGTGGACAATTGATCTTCGTAACCTGATTATTGCCGAAACCGGCCTCCCAATTTCTTTTGGTGTCGGCAGAAATAAAATGATTGCGAAAATGGCGACCAACGAGGCGAAGCCAAATGGATTTCTACAAGTTCCACATGGCAGAGAAAAAGAGTTCCTGGCTCCTCTTTCAATTAATAAAATCCCGGGAGTGGGACAGCAAACAGAACAGGTTCTCACATACAATGGTTTTAAACTCATCAGGGATATTCACCAATCGACTCCAGAAGCGATGGAAAATCTTTTTGGTAGTTGGGGACAACAGCTTTGGATCCGTGCGCAAGGTGAACAGCGTTCAATGATTTCGCCCGGGCACCAGGCAAAATCTATTTCAACCGAAAATACATTTGAAGAAAATATTACCGATGTTAATTTGTTGATGATTGAAATTGTCAGGATGTCGGAAAAGATTGCCTTTGGACTTAGGAAAGATGAAAAGTTTGCGGGATGCGTCACAATTAAATTAAGATATCCTGATTTTGAAACATCATCGAGACAGGTAAGTATTCCTTACACGAATGCTGATGACGAAATTATTCCGGTAGCTAAAGATCTCTTCAATAAATTATACCAGAAAGGTAAGCCTATAAGATTGCTTGGGGTGCGGTTAAGCGACCTATCTGAGAAAGCAGTTCAAACAAACCTCTTTCACAACATAGAAAAAAAGAATGTCCTCTACCATGCAGTTGATAGTGTAAAAAACAGGTTCGGTAAAGACAGCATTGTAAGAGCGGGAGGCACATTAAACCCCAACAAGAAGAATGTCCTCTAAAGTTTTCTTTTCTAATATTTTTAAGGTTGCATCGCGGGTAATGGTCATCATTTTCCGAAGTCCACAAATGTCCTCATCGCAATCATCGCATTTTTCATAAAAATTAAGACTGACGCAAGGTAATAAGGCTATTGGCCCGTTGACAACGCGGATTACAGTTGCCAGGTTGATCTGTCGTGGAGAAAATTTCAAACTGTAACCTCCGCCTTTACCTTTTTTACTCTCAAGCAGGTCGGCTTTTTTTAGCTCGTTGAGAATATTTTCAAGAAATTTTAATGGAATCTTTTTTCTCGTCGAGATATTACTAATCAACACAGGGCCTTTTCCATAATTCTCCGCGAGATAGACGAGTGCCCTAAAAGCATATTGTGTTTTTTTTGAAAGCATTTATTGTAAAAAATATTTTAGGCGAATTTCAAAGACTTATCGTAAAGGAAGATACAAAGTTATTACAATATCCCTACTATTTTAGTAGGTTGTTATACCTTCGCACCATTCACAACAAAAAATTTAAAAATTATGAGTTTACAATTGGGCGATACTGCCCCGGATTTTACAGCAGAAACAACCGAGGGGAAAATTAATTTTTATGACTTTCTTGGCGATAGCTGGGGAGTTCTATTTTCTCATCCGGCGGACTACACTCCTGTATGTACCACCGAGTTGGGAAGGACAGCGGCATTACAGAAAGAATTTGAAAAAAGGAATGTGAAAGTTCTCGCTGTTAGCGTTGATCCGCTTGACAAGCATATGGGATGGAGAAATGATATTAATGAAACGCAAAACGTGAATGTTGAATTTCCAATTATCGCTGATGAAGATAAAACTGTAGCGAATCTTTATGGAATGATGCATCCAAATGCTTCTGCTACTGCGACAGTGCGTTCATTATTTGTGATAGGGCCGGATAAAAAGGTTAAGTTAATGATTACCTATCCTGCGTCAACCGGTAGAAATTTCAATGAAGTGCTGAGAGTAATCGATTCCTTGCAGCTTACCAGCGATCATAGCGTTTCAACTCCTGCGGATTGGCAACACGGCGAAGATGTAATTATTTCGCCAGCAATAAGCAATGAAGATGCGCAGAAGAAATTTCCAAAGGGTGTAAAAGTTATCAAGCCTTATTTGCGCTATACTCCACAGCCAAACCTTTAGGAAATTTTTTAGTCGAACGTCAACGGTCTAAATAAAGATGCGACTAACCATGCGCTTTTTTATTCATTCACGTTGACGTTTTTCATTTCTGCAGTTACTGTGTTCTACGATTTTTTTTCAACTGCTGTAACAAGGCTTTTATGTCTTTCGGTAAAGAGGCCTTTAAAAAATGATGTGTACCCTTCGCATCGGTAAACTCTAATGATTCTGAGTGCAGGCACAGGCGGCCGATGATAGGCCGCTCTTCGTCGTCATGCTGGCTGAGCTTGTATTTTTTTTTGAAAGAAGAAAGCAATACCGGAGTTCCGTCGCCATAAAGAGGATCACAGCCAATCGGGTGTCCTGCAAATTTCATATGAACTCTTATTTGGTGAGTTCTTCCTGAGTGAATATCAAACTGTACGAGAGAATAATTGCCATAATCTTCCACAACTTCGTAATCCGTGAGAGACGGTTTCCCTTTCTTGGTCACTGTCATCATTCCTTTCTTATAAGGATGTTCGATTATGGGTTCATTAATTGAACCTTTCTTTATAGGAAGGGAACCGCGAATGATGCCGAGGTAAGTTTTTCTTATTTTTCTTTGCTCAAACAACTGCGAAAGATGTTTATGAGTTTCAGCGTTCTTTGCAAATAATACGAGACCGCTTGTTTCGCGGTCGAGCCGATGCACGATGAAAATATTTTGATACTGCTGTTGAAGGTATTTATAAAGTGAGCCCTGGGATTCATCATGACGGTCTGGAATCGTGAGCAATCCAGGGCCTTTATTCAGCGCCACAAAATCTTCATTTTCAAAAACGATCTCATAAGCCTTTGTTTTCATGAAATGAAAGTTTTTGTTTTACTATTTAAGATTTTTCCCCGGTACAACGCCGCTGATATTTTTTTGTTTGTTCATGTATTTGAGCAACCGTATTTCTTTTTCTGCAAGGTATCTCCACTTTCCTCTTTCGATATTTTTCTTAGTAAGATTCGCATACATCACCCTGTCCAGTGCTTTTATATCGTAGCCTAAATGTTCAAAAATGCGCCTGACAATCCTGTTACGTCCGCTATGCAATTCGATACCAATGATTGATTTATCTTTTGCATCTGCATAGGCAAGAACATCGGCAAAAATTTCTCCGTCTTCCAGCTTTATTCCATTCAGGATTTTTTCAAAATCTGACTTTGTTAATGGCTTATCTAGTTTTACTTCATACACTTTCCTGACATTGAAGCTCGGATGGGTTAGCGTTTGAGTGAGATCTCCATCGTTAGTAAGTATTAAAAGACCAGAGGTATTTCTGTCGAGTCTGCCCACAGGATAGATTCGTTGATCAGTCGCGTTCTTTGTAAGCTGGAGTACGGTTTTTCTATTTTGCGGATCATCGGTCGTTGTTATATAATCCTTAGGTTTATTTAATAAAATATAGATAAGATTTTTTGTGATGAACAACTTTTTTCCATTAAAAAAGACGTCATCCTTCTCGCTCACTTTGAAAGCAGGTTGCGTAACAACTTGTTTATTTACAGTCACCTTGCCGTCGATGATCAATGAAACAGCATCGCGTCTGGAAGTCACGCCACAATGGGCGAGAAACTTATTCAATGGCATTTCGAATTTACTCCCCACGATTTCCGGAGACAACCCTTTTGAGGCCTTCGGGCCGTCCTGCGAAAATTTTCTTTTTCTTTTTGCGGTCTTGGGAGCTGAATCTGGAGGGCTGGTTTTAGAGGTGAAATTTTGCTGGCGCAAGGCTCTTTTTTCTTCGAACTTTTTTTCAATTGCGGCAGCACGTTCTTTCTTTGCGACTTTTTTCTCCTGCCTGAACTTTTCTTTTACAGCCGCGTTATTTTTTGGGTTGATAAACTTTTTGAATGATTGCTGACTCATATAAATAATTTGCTGTTTTTCAACAGTAGTGAATTGCAAATGTATATTAAAGTAAACAGGTGAACCAAAGGAGGTCCACCTGTAATTTTCAAAGGGAAATTATTTTATTTTTAAGACTTTTCAAATGTTCTGGCTTTCATTCGCCCTGGCCTGTTCTGTTTCATTTCTTCCCTTTTTTTCCATTGTTCAGTACTCAAAATGTTTTTCACTGACTCCTCACGAGTCTTTCTCAACTGCATTAATTGATCTTTCTTTTGATCGGCGGAAGATGAATTATTTTCTTTTATAGCTTTTGCTTTTGCCTTGAAAGCTTCCTGGTCGGTCTGCAATTGAGAAACCTGGGCATCATTGAGTTCAAGGCTCGATTTCATTCTGCTTATTCCGTTCTGTTCTTTTGTCTTCCTTTCGGTCTGATGCTGCTGCTTACGTTGAACCAATTTTTCCTTTTTTTCCGGCGTAAGTGTTGATTCGAATTTGTCTTTTTGTTCTTTTCTCAGTTCATTCTTTTTTGTCCTCAAATCTTCCGGACTCAGGGTTCTGTCCTGATCCAATTGATTCATTTTATCCCGGTATTGAGAGCGAATATTTTTCATCTGCTCTTTTTGAGAATCAGAAAAATTCATGTCTTTCATTTCAGAAGCGTGCCTTCCCTTACCACGTTGCATATTATTCCCGAACTTTTTATGTTGAGGATTTCGTTGTACACTACTTGCAGAGTCTGCTGTTTGCGCATTTCCAACGAAAGCAATAATGATAAGGGAGAACAATGTGATTAAGTGTTTTTTCATGTCATAAAATTTTAAGTCGTCAATGTATCAATAGACATCAACTACGGTCTCCGGTTTAATCAACCGATCTAAATAAAATGTTAACAAAGGGGGCTAAATGGAAACGGGTAATCCGACTTCCTTATTTGCAAGCTGACCACAGGCAGCATCAATGTCTTTACCGCGGCTGATTCTTAATCTTACATTTACGCGATTGGCCGCAAGATGGTCCATAAATTTCTGTGTCGCATCCCTGTCAGGCTTTTCAAAGTTTGCCTTATCGATGGGGTTATATTCGATAATGTTTACCAGGTGCACAGGGACCTGTTTATAAATCTTTACCAGGTCATCAGCATCTTGCAATGAATCGTTTTCTCCTTTGAATAGTATATATTCAAACGTGATATCATTTCTGGTTTTTTCGTAGAAATAATTGAGTGCTCCGATCAATGCTGCAATATTATTCGTTTCATTGATCGGCATAATCTCATTTCTCTTTTTATCATTGGCGGCATGAAGTGAAAGCGCCAGGTTAAATCTCACTCCGTCATCACCGAGCTGCCTGATCATTTTTGCTACTCCAGCGGTAGAAACGGTTATTCTTTTTGGGCTCATCGCCATTCCGTCGTTTGCTGTAATGCGATCTATTGCACCGAGCACATTCTTGTAATTCAGGAGTGGTTCTCCCATGCCCATAAAAACAATATTGGTCAATTTTTTTCCCGACGTTTTTTCTGCAATCTCATTGAGAATTGCTACTTCATCATAGATCTCATCAAAATGGAGATTTCGCTTTCTTTCCATGTAGCCGGTTGCACAAAATTTGCAACTTAGGCTGCAACCAACTTGTGAAGATACGCAGGCGGTTTGCCGGGCCTCAACGGGTATTAAAACTCCTTCAACAAAATGTCCATCAAACGTTTTGAATTTTGTTTTAACTGTACCATCGCTACTATATTGCGTTGCATCAGTATGAAGCGCGAGAAGTGTGAAATTTTCTGCCAGCGTATTCCGCAGTTCTTTGCTCAGGTTGGTCATTTCATCAAATGACCGGGCATGTTTTTGCCAAATCCATTCCCACACTTGTTTCGCTCTGAATTTCTTTTCGCCAATAGATGAAAAATGAGCAATCAATTCTTCTAAAGAAAGTGTCCTTATGTTTTTTTGCGCATTCATTTTTGCAAAAGTAATGTATAAGAAAATGTGAATCCAGTGAGCGGAAGTTAATGTTATACTTTTTAAGGGTGTGAGAGAATGCTACTTCGACTGGCTGGATCTGAGCTTTTGCAGTTCTGCGATTGCTACAAAATAATTTTATCTTGCAAGCCTTTCAAATGGATTAAATCATGGAGACTGTATTTGTTGTTGATGCGTTGAGAACTGCAGTTGCAAGATATGGTGGATCGCTAAGCTCCATTCGCCCCGATGATTTATTGGCTTCTGTAATTGAAGCTCTTGTAAAGAGAAGTGGCAGGATTGATGTAAATGAAATTGAGGATGTGATTGCAGGAGATGCAAACCAGGCAGGCGAAGACAACAGGAATGTTGCCCGAATGTCGGCACTATTGGCTGGGTTGCCTGTGAGCGTTCCCGGTACAACTGTCAACAGGCTTTGCGCAAGTGGCTTGCAATCCATCATGGATGCGTCCCGTGCTCTTATGTGTGGCGACGGCCGTATTTACCTCGCAGGTGGTGTAGAAAGCATGACGAGGGCACCATTTGTAATGAGCAAGGCCGAAGGGCCATTCAGCAGAAAAGCTGCAATCTATGATACTACAATTGGATGGCGTTTTCCCAATAAAAAGCTGAACGAAAAATTTTATCCTTACTCCATGGGAGAAACCGCGGAGAACGTAGCAACGCAATGGAAAATTTCCCGAAATGCCCAGGACAAATTTGCATTTGAAAGTCATCAGAAATATTTCGCCGCACTGGCGGCCGGAAAATGGAAAGAGGAGATTGTCCCTGTGGAGTTAACACCAAACAAGTTGGATAAAATAATTTTTGACACTGACGAGCATCCAAGAAAATCTTCTTTGGAAAAATTATCTTACCTCAGAGCTGCATTTGTGAAAGATGGAACTGTGACTGCTGGAAATTCATCAGGTATAAATGATGGAGCCGCAATGTTATTACTGGCAAGTGCGGGAGCTGTACATGATTATGGCCTCAAGCCAATGGCCAAGGTTGTCAGCATGGCTGTCGCCGGTGTTGATCCTGCAATCATGGGAATAGGCCCCGTGCCCGCGACTATCAAGGCATTACAGCGTGCAAACCTGACCGTTAACGATCTTGGTTTGATTGAATTAAATGAAGCCTTTGCCTCTCAGTCTATAGCCTGTATTCATGAGCTCGGTCTTGACATTCAAAAAGTAAATGTAAACGGAGGATCAATTGCCATTGGGCATCCGCTTGGCGCAACCGGTGCCCGGATCGCTACCACTTTGTTGCATGAGATGAAACGGCAAAAAGTCAAGTATGGATTAGCTACAATGTGTGTAGGAGTGGGGCAGGGAGCCGCAATGATTTTTGAAAATGTAGTTTGACAGTATTCTATTTCTTCCCGATTTCGATTTTACATTATTTTATTTAGCTCTCTTTTTACCAATGATGAGTTCAGGTATAGCGTCAATAGAAGTAAGAATGCAGCCATAAGAAACACGCTCCAATGCAAGGACCAGGGCAATTCTGCGGAACTTATCACTGCAAGATGAATAAAAAGGAAATGCATCGCCCATGTGATGATAAGAGCTACTGCGATAACAAAGATGTACACAGGCAACCAAGTCTTGACTACACTTTTCCCGAGCCATCGTGGGGAGTAGCCGAGCGTTAACAGCAGTACGAGATTATCTTTACTTCTTGCAATCATCAACTGCAAATAGAATGAGAACAACATTAACGCAAGACCGATCACCAGTATTCCAAACACGGCAAGTGCGCTTACAATATTTTGTAAGATCGATTTAACGCGGCCAAATTTGGTTTTGTCTTTATTTATATGATAATTTTCTTTATCCAGGTAGGTAAGTAAGCGAGGATTGTTGGCATCTTTTGTTTTGATAAAGACCCGCGATGGCTGAACTTTTGAAGCGTAGCCGATTTTGGTATTGCTCCATTCCATAAAACTTTTCGGGACAAGAACGGAGTTGATCCGATCGCTCAATGCTACGATGTTTCCGGTAAAATGTTGGATCCCTCCGGGTCCGGAACATTCCAGGATTACATTAACAGATGAAATTGATTTAGGAGACAATTGTGGTAATCCCTGAGCCGGCGCAAATACATTATACATTTCTAAAAAATCCGAAGAAAAAATAATAGGAACAGTTCGCTGTCCCGGCTGCCAGGTAAAGGAAGACGGCACCGTATCGATAAAATCATTGTCAAGACTTTCAAGAAAGAGATCAGTGCTGAACGGTATGATATTTCCCGCGCTCAACCTGACCCGGAATTGATTGGCAACAAGTGGAGAAACCGCTTCAATCTCAGGCTGATTGTTTAACCGTACGAGATCTGAATCGCTGAAGCTGTTATCCATACCCATATTTTCATTCGTTATACTTTTTGAAATTGAGATAAAATCATAGCCTGTCTTCCTGGGATTATTTTCTTTGAGGAGCATTTGAATATTGATAAACATTTGCATTGACAACATCAATATCAACACACCCACACCGAGCCCAATATACCCCACCCATTTTGAAAACCTACTTTTTTGGGTGATAAGTAAGGGTTGTATGTTTTTATAATTTAAAGGCATTAAGATAACGGTGTGAGATGTTTTTGTTTTTGAAGTTTGAGTTTAGGATTGCAGGTAATTTTTTTTATAACATCAGAATATTTTCTCCCTTAAGAAAATCCAGTTCCTTTAAATCTGCAAAAATCATTGCTGCATTGCGTTTCTCGCATTCTTCGTAAATAAGTTTGGTTGCTTTTTGCCTGTTCGCATCATCCAGGTGACTGAAGGGCTCATCTAATAATAAAAACTCAAAGGGCTGAAGCAGTGAACGAATAATCGCTATACGCTGCTGTTCGCCATAGCTACAATTTTTTGCTGGTTTGCCAAGCGTCGGACGTATTCCTAATCTTTCGGCCATTGTATCAATTGCTTCTTCGGGATGGTATGGATCAAGCATTCTTTTTATTTCAAGATTTTCCCTCGCAGTTCTGTCCGGGAATAACCTCAGATCCTGGAATATGACGCTGATCTTTTTTTGCCTTAATGACGAAAAGCCTTCCGGAGAAAGCTTTCTCGCCTCTTCATTGTCGTAGAGGATGTCTCCTGAATAGTCGTTCCTTAACCCGTAAATAAAATGTATGAAAGAAGTTTTTCCACTCCCAGATGGCGCAACCACATGCAAGTGTTCATTTTTATTTATCACTATATGCTGACTCCACACCTGCGATCCTTCCGTTTTTTCTTTTTCAATAAAACCAGGTACTACATTTCGCAGTTGTATCTGCATATTTACTTTTTATAAAATCTTATGGTGTTACTGACCCTGTATCTACTGGCACTGTATCTATCGGTGGCGGCATCATCATTGAATCAGTCATTTCATGCGAGGATTTTTCCCTTTCTATTTTCGCAAGGGCTGCTTTTGATATTTTATCAAAATACTGATTTAATTGTTTGAGACTGTTAACAGATTGGTCCATTAAATTGATTTCCGTATTCGCGTTTATCGCACCATTTTTAAACTCGCCGCCGGTAAAGAATACATTCTTCCAAATTTTTAAACTCTCGTCCATCATCATCTTTGCGTCTTCATCTGTTTTCGTAATATCACTGTTTGCGACAGTCAATATTTTATGTATGTCAATGAATAAACCAATTGGATGGCCGGTGAGTTTATCAGAGAAATCAAACTTATTCTTACCACCCTTCAGATACTGGTTTATCATAGCCTGGTCACTGCCGACGGCGAATGTCTTGTCATTTAGATTGTATTTTGTATTGATACCACCGCCCATTTCCCCGCTGATCTTTTTACCAGCCTCCATCAGCTTCTGAAAACTTTGTTTGTCTCCGATTCCAACGGAGAAAAGATAATTCAAGTCAGGTTTAATAGAAGTCATGCTTTTGGGATTCCCCTGGTCGTCCTGGTAATTCATCGAATCTGTTTTCAGTTTTAAATCTGTAAGAGCAACCATTAAGTCTCCATTATTAGCGCTTACAAAATCGTTAATGCTAAATCCCATTTGACCGATGAAAGAATTCAGGAAGCCATCCAGTCCTGACATCGTAAGCAATTGTTTCAGCCCTTCTGGCTTATAGTTCATCGCGAAGACAGCGGCAACATCCTGGGAGGGAATGCTACTGATCATATCAGCATTCAAGTTGTTGCCTTCATATTTTTTTAGAAAATCAGTGAAGTCTTTTCCGGCATAACTTTTTTGTTGAACGTTCACTTGGCCATCATCAAAGCTCACGGTATAGGTGCTAATATTATCCTTAAAAAAAAGATCAAGTTTAAGCATTCCCAGCATTCCAAGGGCAGCATTATTTTTTATGAGTTCCTCATAGTTTATCCATGTATGAATATCACCATTGTCCGCAATTAGGTTTGCATACTTTTCATTTTTTGCAAGACTGCTATCAGATTTTAAAGAGAAAAGATTTTTACAAAAAGATAACATTGAAGTAGTGCCCTCAGCTTCCGTTCCCATGTTCGTTTGATTGTCCTGCTCTCCTCTGTACGCCTGCTGCAAGGAGTTGCTATTGCTGACATAGGCAAAGCGTTTTCCATTCCAGCCAACAACACTTTTTCCTTTAATAGGCAATAAATTTATTTCTCCATCTTTTTTTATTGTAGATGCAGGATCAAGGTTTTTATTAAACTCTGCAAATGCTTTTTCATCTTTCACGCTTCCCTCGAAAACGAGGTTGTAGTTATTACCCGAACTTGCCTGTACAAAGAAGACTGCGTTTGCTTTTATATCAATTCCGCTTTTTTCAGGATCGTCCATTAATTTTTTCATCCAATCTGCAGTGGCATCATCGGCGTAGAAGTGTTTGAACCAATTCGTTTGCTTTATCTCTTCCCACGAGAGTTTGCTATTGAGAGATTTGGTATTTAACGATGTAATAAAAACGGCATTATTCGGGATCATTTTTCCTTCATCGTTGCTTTTGCTACATGAGGAAAATATAACCGCCGCGGTAAATGCTACCAGGCAAAATCTAAAAAACGATTTCATAAACAAAGTTGATTTTTAAGTAAAGTGGTTGTTATTTTTCTGATGATTTAATCTCGAAAGGCGTTATCCGATGAACGAATATCCAACAAGATTATAGAAAAGTAGGCACTATTGCAGTAAAATGGCTGCAAAGATTTATAAGTGGTAATACTTCCTGCTGGCCGCTTCTTAGATCCTTTACCACAAAAACCTGTTCCTGAATTTCTTTAGACCCAATAATAATTGCAAAAGGAATATTTTTTTTAGTGGCGTATTTAAATTGCTTCTCAAGTTTTGAGGTCTCATAATAGAGTTCGGCACTTATACCGGTATTGCGAAGTAGTTGCATTTCCCGGAAAGCAACTCTGCTCTCCTCTTCGCCCAGGTTCATAAAAAGAACCATTGTAGATTGATTGATATTTTCGGGGAAAAGATTGAGCTCGTCCATCACATCGTAGATCCTGTCTACTCCAAAGCTGATGCCCACTCCAGGAATATTTGGCAATCCAAACAGCCCTGTTAAATCGTCATAACGCCCGCCGCCGCCGATGCTTCCCATTTCCACCCCGCATGCTTTCACTTCATAGATGATTCCTGTATAATAATTCAATCCACGTGCAAGGGTAAAATCCAGCGATACATTGTTTACGTCGTTTACTGACTTTATATAACTGAGGATAAACTGGAGTTCTTCGATGCCTTTCTTCCCTTCGTCGGTATTGCCTAATAAGGTTTCAACTGATTTTAATTTCTCTTCGTTAGTTCCCGATATAGCTAAATATTCCAGTATTACAGTGATTTGTTTTGGGTCAAGCCCATTTGTCACGAGCTCCCCGGCAACTTTATCAATTCCAATTTTATCGAGTTTATCGATCGCCACGGTAATAGAAGAGATATCCCCGGCCTTACAAACGACCGCAAGAGCAGCCAGCATTTTACGGCTATTGACCTTAATCTCTACCTGCATTCCAAACCGCTTGAAAACGGCACTGTATATTTCCACTAACTCGATATCGCTTAGAAGAGATTTGCTTCCTGCCACGTCTGCATCACACTGGTAAAATTCCCTGTAGCGCCCCTTCTGTGGCCGATCCGCACGCCACACCGGCTGCATTTGATATCGTTTAAAAGGAATAGTTAATTTCCCGAAGTTCATGGCAACATACCGGGCAAATGGAATTGTTAAGTCGTAACGAAGCGCTCTTTCAGTGATACCTTTATCGTTCTTTCCAGCGAGGATGGATTCGAAACTTTTTTGTACTTCATTTCTCTTTGCGGGATTGTCCAATCCGTTGTTGAGTATTTTAAAAATTAATTTGTCTCCTTCATCTCCATATTTGCCGGTAAGAGTTTCAAGATTTTCAAAGGCAGGCGTTTCCAAAGGTTCAAATCCGTACAACTCGAAGACGGTCCTGATATTATCAAGAATAAACTTTCGCCTCCGTATGGTTGATGCTTCGAAATCCCTTGTTCCCTGTGGTATCGATGGCTTCATTATATTTCCGGCTTTTTTTTTGCTGACAAAAGTAGGATTTAGATGTAAGAATACTTTGCGAGATGACGAGAGGAAAAGCTGGACAATATAAAAGAGAGATTCTTCTCACGAATCTCAATGGAAGAATCACAGTTACTGGTTATTGTTAATTGGTATGGAAAAAAATCTGAAATCGCATCTTACATTTTGAAGAGACAGTCGTTGGACGATCACTGAAATAATAAGGCCGGATTCTTTTTTGAAAAAAATTAACAAAGGCATGGCAACACGAAACTTTAGTAGGACGTCTGGATTCGGAGGTTACCATAGTTTATTAGAAACCACATATCCGCAGGCCGAGATTTTTTGAGATTGAATAGAATTATAGACGATTGCGAAGCGCTATATAAAAACTTATGCTGGCAGAATTAAAAAGGGCATGGCGCTTTTGTCCTGATTTCCAATAGAATCCATTATCACGAGCTTGAACAACACGTTCGATTTTTTCTTAAAACAGTTTTTTAGGCACAAATTCTTGATTTTAATTTTATCTTGCCGACCCAGTAAAAATGAAAGTATGAGTCTTGAAGAATTTGAGAACACTCCGGATCCAAAAACGAAGAGATACATTCAGATGAAAAGCATACTGGATTTTGGGATGGGTTTTATGTACATTGGGGTAGGCGTAGTAATATTTTTTGCTAAGGAATTTCACTTGTACACGAATTTTACAGACAGCACTCTCGCCAAGGTGTTTGCGGTGTTGGTAATTATTTACGGTTCCTGGAGAATCTATCGCGGGATAAAAAAAGATTATTTTAAGGAAAGATGAAGAAATGGAGTACGATCTGGATTTACTTTTTCATCACTGGAGTCTTTGTTACTCTCCAGGGATGTCACTCCGACAGTGCACGGACTGACCTTGATACTACCGAATCCGGTACTATACATATTAGTGTTGATGAAACCTTTAAGCCAGTCATAGATTCAGAGATACAGGTTTTCGAAGCGTTGTATCCGAAAGCTCATATCATCGCCCACTATAAACCGGAAGTAGAGTGTTTCAAGGATTTGATAAAAGACAGTACCCGGATGATCATTGTAACCCGTGGCTTATCTCGCCAGGAAGAAAAATTTTATAAGGATAGTCTTTCTTATTCGCTAACCTGGTCAAAGGTGGCAAATGATGCAGTAGCAGTTATTTTGAATAATAATGACAAAGACTCATTGTTTACGTTGAACGAGCTTAGGGGAATTCTCAGTGGCTCCACTGGTGATTCGCAGATTGCCGTGTTTGATGGTTTGCAGGAAACAAGTACAGTTCGTTTTGCCATAGATTCTATTTTAAAAGGTGCACCTGTTGATCCAAAAAAAGTGTTCGCAGAAAAAAACTCCCAGGCAGTTATCGACTATGTTTCAAAGCACAGAGGCGTGCTGGGTTTCGTAGGTGTAAGCTGGATAGGTAATAAAGAAGATACCTCCCAGTTAAGCTTCTTAAAAAATGTTACGATCGCTTCCCTGGAATGCACCTGCCCGGAGAAATCTTTTGTGAAACCATACCAGGCTAATATCATGAGGCGGAGATATCCGCTTGTCCGCGGATTGTATTACATTTTAAAAGAAAACTACAACGGCCTCGGATCGGGATTTGCTAACTTTTTGGAGTACGAAAAAGGGCAATTGATATTCAGGCGTGCTTATTTGGGACCGGCTAAAATGAGTTTTACCGTAAGAGAAGCTGTTTTAAATTCACAATAATCAATAACTTTATCAACTTTAGAAAATTCGAAAAAAATGAAAAAAATCACTCTTTTTGTGTCTTTGATCCTGGTGGCTGGCGCGTTGTTAGCCCAAAGTATAGATGAAGGGAAGAAGTATTTAAACTACGAGAGATACACTGGTGCTCAAGACGTATTCAGCAAGCTTTTAGCGGCTGATCCAAACAATGTGGAAGCAGCCTATTGGCTCGGACAAACCTATCTTCAAAACCAGGATACTCCGGATTCGCTTGCTGCAAAGCAATTGTACCAAAAAACGTTACAGGCAAATCCTAATGCTACCCTGATGTTAGTTGGTATGGGCGAAATAGACCTGATGGAAGGCAGGAAAGACGAAGCCAGGAATAAATTCGAAACTGCGATCAGCTTGACAAAGAAAAAAGAACTCCCGGATATTTTACTTCCTATTGGGCGGGCAAATATAGATACGAAAAATGGTGACACTCAGTATGCGATTCAAAAGCTGAACGAGGCGGCTGATAAAGACAAGAAGAACGCTGCGATACAGATTGCTCTTGGCGATGCCTACAGAAAATTAATCGACGGTGCCAATGCTACGATTGCTTATCAAAACGCGATAGCTCTGGATCCATCTAATGCTAAGCCTTCATTTATGATTGGCAGAATTTATGAAACCCAGGGGTATGGACAGGAGAACATCTATATGAAATACTATAACGATGCGATCGCTGCAGATTCAAATTACGCCCCCGTTTACTATTGGCTATATGGTTACTACTACAAGCGGGATGTAAATAAGGCAAGGGATTACCTGAGCAAGTACATTGCCCATTCCGATGCTGATTCTAAAAATTGTTATGCAGAAGCATCTCTCTTTTATGTATCGCAATTATTTCAGCAAGCGATCGACAAAGCAAATCAATGCATCAGCAGTCCGAATCAAAAGATATTTCCAAACCTGTACGGTCTGAAGGCGTATTCGTATGACAAGTTGGGAGATTCAATAAATGCAAAAAAATATTTTGAAGAATTTTTTGAAAAAGTGAATCCTGAAATGATTGGTCCCAATGACTATGCGACTTACGGTAGGATCCTTTTAAATTTTCCTGGCAACGATTCACTTGCGGGCACTTACGTCCAGAAGGCGATCGATTTAGATACTATTCCTGCTAACAAGCTCGATTATGTGAAGTCCACGGCAGCAAGCCTGGTAAAGAATAAAGAATTTGGAAAAGCCGGGACTTGGTACGAAAAAATACTGACGTTAAAACCTGATTATGGAAAGGTCGATCTTTATTATTCGGGATACAATCACTATCGTGCAGGGGACTACCCAAAGTCGGATTCCATATTTGGATTATACATGCAAAAATATCCTGAAGATGCGTTTGGTGCATACATGAGAGCCCGGTCCGCAGAAGGAATTGATACCGCTGGAGTGGATCAACTTGCAAAACCTTACTATCAAAAAGTGATAGCTATTTATGATACAGCTAACGATAAGTCTACTGTGAAAGATTATATCATTCCGGCCTATAGATACATGGTTGCAAACAGCTATAACATCAATAAAAACGTGGACAGTGCGTTATTTTATAACGAGCATATTTTACTGATCGATCCTACAGATGCCACGGCTATAAAGACGAAAGAGGCATTGATGGGAGTAACTGTGAAAGAAAAGACCAAAACCGATGGTGATGAGGTCAAGGAAAAAACCAAGAGCGAAGGGATAAAAGTAAAGACGAAAAATGGTCAGGTCAAGGTTAAGAGTAAATAAAAAATTTAAAACCAAATAAAAAGCCCGGTGATGATCCGGGCTTTTTATTTGCACCTGGTAAATTTCTTCATTTGAATGTATAAATGCCTTTAAAAGCGAGTTGTTCATATGGATTATTGGCCGTGCTGTAGTATTTTTGCCAATAGTAATATTGATTTTTAATGAATCTATTTTTATTACAGGCTTTTTCCAAATTAAACAGTACATCTGACTATTCCCCAATTGCGATACAACTTTTATTTGCAATAGCCCTGCTGGGGCTGATGATCGGAGGCACTCATCTTTTAGGGCCAAAGAGACAAACTGCGGACAAGCTTGAAAATTTCGAGAGTGGCATTGCATCGCGTGGAGACGCCCGTCAGCCTATGGCTGTGAAATATTTCCTGGTTGCCATCTTATTTGTCCTGTTTGATGTAGAAGTGATTTTCTTCTATCCATATGCCGTTAATTTCAGGGAGTTGGGATGGCATGGTTTTGTAGCTGTCTTAATGTTTACCGGATTTTTCCTCGCTGGCTTCCTGTATTTAATAAAGAAAGGAGCTTTGGATTGGGAAGATTAATCTTGTAATAAAATAGAGTTAAACATGGAAAACCAAACACCAAATTTCTAAATAATCAGATATCATGCCTCGTCCGGTACAATATAACATACACAACAAACCTCTGGAAATCCCGATTGCTGTGGGTGATGCGCCTGACGGTTATACGGGAGTCGGATTTTTTGCTTCAAAACTCAGCGACGTTGTTGGCCTTGCCCGTAAGAATTCTATCTGGCCTTTGCCATTCGCAACAAGTTGCTGCGGAATAGAATTTATGGCTTTAATGGGTTCTCATTACGACCTAGCCAGGTTTGGATCGGAGCGTGTGAGCTTCTCTCCAAGGCAGTGCGACTTGCTGATGGTAATGGGGACGATTGCAAAGAAAATGGCGCCAATCGTGAAGCAGGTTTATCTCCAGATGGCAGAACCTCGTTGGGTGTTGGCAATGGGTGCTTGCGCAAGCAGTGGTGGAATTTTTGATACCTACTCGGTGCTCCAGGGTATTGACCAGGTAATACCTGTAGATGTGTACGTACCGGGATGTCCGCCGCGGCCAGAGGCAGTGCTGGATGGCTTTATGAAAATCCAGGAACTTGTAGGAAAAGAAGATTTGAGAAGAAGAGATTCTGACAGGTATAAAGATTTGATGAAGAGTTATGGAATACAATAAAGTGAAATAGTGGGAGCATCTTTACAACTCCGACCTAAGAACTGAATGCTGAATGAATATGGCTTTGACAAATGAAATAATTAAAACCAGGCTGGCTGATAAGTTTGGAGACGAACTTAAAGGATGGGAAGAGCCCTATGGCTTGCTCACTTTTTTTTCCGATAAAAATTTAAACCTGAAAGTTCTGCAGTTTCTCTACGATGATCCTGAATTAAAATTCAGGTTTATGACTGATCTGTGCGCCGTTCACTATCCTCTTAATGCAGGTGCCGAGTTGGCGGTCGTTTATCATCTTCACAACCTGGTTGACAACATCCGCATTCGTTATAAAATTTTTACTGACATTAATAAACCTGATGTGTTCAGTGCTTCTGCACTGTATTCCGCAGCAAATTGGATGGAGCGGGAAACCTATGATTTTTATGGCGTAAATTTTATCGGTCATCCAAATCTTAAAAGAATATTGAACGTGGATGAAATGGATTATTTCCCGTTGAGAAAAGAATACCCGTTAGAAGATCAAATGAGAACGGATAAGGATGATGAAATGTTTGGAAGAACATAAACAGGAATCAACAATTTGAATTGAATGAGTGAACATGTAACATTACCGGAAGGAAGTCTTGAAAAGCAAACGACCACTCTAAATCTTGGGCCTACGCATCCCGCGACACATGGCGTGTTTCAAAATATTATTGAACTCGATGGAGAAAGAATTGTAGGTGCCGACCAAACTGTTGGATACATCCACAGAGCATTTGAAAAGATTGCCGAGTTTCGTCCTCTTTACCAAATTACTCCACTCACTGATCGTCTTAACTATTGCTCCTCACCCATAAATAATATGGGTTGGCATATAACCTGCGAAAGATTGCTTGGAGTGAAGACCCCGAAACGCGTGGATTATCTCCGAATCATCGTGATGGAACTGGCCCGGATCTCTGACCACCTTATCTGCAACTCTATTGTTGGTGTTGATTCCGGAGCGTACACCGGATTTTTATATGTAATGCAATACCGCGAACTTATCTATGAAATTTATGAAGAAGTTTGCGGTTCTCGTCTCACAACTAACATCGGCAGGATCGGTGGCTTCGAGAGAAACTTCACTGATGTAGCCTTTCAGAAGCTTGAAAAATTTATTAAAGAATGGCCTGCAGTACTGGAGGAGTTTAATAATCTTTTTGTGCGTAACCGGATATTTATGGACCGGACCATTGGTGTCGGTCCCATATCCGCCGAACGTGCTCTGAACTATGGTTTCACCGGCCCAAATCTCAGAGCTGCCGGCGTTGACTATGATGTAAGAGTTCATACTCCATACAGTAGCTATGAAGATTTTGACTTCACTATTCCGATAGGGAATACCGGCGATTGTTCCGATCGTTTTTTAGTAAGAGACCAGGAAATGTGGCAAAGCCTTCACCTGATAAAAGAAGCGTATAAAAAAGTGCAGGAATTTAAAGGCTCCGAAGCTGATGTTTTTCATGCTGACGTTCCCGCATATTATCTGCCGGATAAGAAGGATGTTTACACAAAAATGGAAGCGCTCATTTATCATTTCAAAATAATAATGGGTGAAATAGAAATGCCTTCAGGAGAAATTTATTCAGCGGTAGAGGGCGCAAACGGTGAGCTTGGTTTTTACCTGATAACGAATGGTGGAAGGGCTCCGTACCGTTTACACTTCAGGAGGCCATGCTTCATTTATTACCAGGCATATTCCGAACTTACCAAAGGTGGGATGCTGAGCGACGCGATAATAACCATGAGTAGTTTAAACTTAATAGCTGGTGAATTGGACGCTTAGAATTTGTCTATCCGTGACGGGTAAACTTGATAAATCGAAATAAAAATAGATGATTGGGCAATTCTCAAATGAAAAGTTAGAAAAAGTTAACGAACTGATTTCGCACTATCCTCCAGGAAAACAGAGAAGTGCGATTTTGCCGGTATTGCATCTGGCGCAGGAGGAGTTTGGCTGGCTTGACGTAAGTACCATGGATTATGTTGCTTCACTGTTAGATCTATTGCCAATTGAAGTGTACGAGGTGGCTACTTTTTATTCCATGTACAATTTGAAGCCGGTGGGCAAATATGTTTTTGAAGTGTGCCAGACAGGACCCTGCATGTTAAGAGGAAGTGACGATATTATAAAATACATCCAGGAAAAATTAAATATTAAAACAGGAGAAACAACAGCCGACGGAATGTTTACGCTGAAAGTGGTTGAATGTCTTGGCGCTTGTGGCTATGCACCTATGATGCAGTTTGGAAAAACATATCGGGAAAATTTAACGAAAGAAAAAGTGGATGCGATCATTGAAGAAAGCAGAGCTGCCGCAATGGCAAATAACTGATTTGACATTATTATTGAATAATCAATGAGCAAAAAAATACTTTTAGAAAAAGCACATATTAAAGGCATAGAAACTTTTGACGTTTACCGTCGTGAAGGTGGTTACAGGAGTGTTGAAACTGCTTTTAAAATGAAGCCAGACGAAATCGTTGATGAGGTAAAGAGAAGTGGATTGCGTGGTCGTGGTGGCGCCGGTTTCCCTACCGGAATGAAATGGAGCTTCCTGGCAAAACCTGAAGGCGTTGCCCGTTATTTGGTTTGCAATGCTGACGAAAGTGAACCCGGAACCTTTAAGGACCGCTACCTGATGGAGTTCATTCCCCACTTACTCATTGAGGGAATGATTGTTTCCTCTTACGCGCTTGGCAGTAATGTTTCATATATATACATCCGCGGAGAATATGACTGGGTCACAGACATTTTGGAAAATGCGATTCGCGAAGCAAAGCAAAATGGTTTTCTGGGGAAGAATATTTTAGGGAGTGGTTTTGACTGTGAAATTTATTTGCATCGCGGTGCCGGCGCATACATCTGCGGTGAAGAAACTGCCTTACTGGAAAGCCTTGAGGGGAAAAGAGGATTGCCAAGAATCAAACCGCCATTTCCTGCAGTGAAAGGAGCGTGGGGTTGTCCCACTGTGGTCAACAATGTTGAGACTATCGCAGCAGTTGTTCCGATCATAAATATGGGAGGTGATAACTATAGTAAAATTGGCATTGGAAAGTCAACAGGAACGAAACTGATTTCAGCGTGTGGCAATATCAATAAACCAGGTGTGTATGAAATCGATATGACGATTTCAGTAGAAGAATTTATTTACAGCGATGAATATTGTGGCGGCATTCCAAATGGGAAAAAATTGAAAGCATGTATTCCCGGTGGTTCATCTGTTCCTATATTACCTGCGAATCTTTTACTGAAAACAGCGAAGGGTGAAACAAGAATGATGAACTATGAAAGCCTGTCAGACGGCGGGTTTGCCACGGGCACTATGATGGGGTCCGGCGGATTTATTGTTCTTGATGAAGACCAGTGTGTGGTTCGAAATACCTATACATTCGGCCGCTTTTATCGCCATGAGAGTTGCGGGCAGTGTTCTCCCTGCCGGGAAGGAACAGGCTGGATGGAAAAGATCCTTTTCAAAATTGAAAATGGAAAAGGAGAAATGAAGGATATCGATCTGCTTTGGGATATTCAGAGAAAAATTGAAGGCAATACGATTTGTCCGCTCGGGGATGCGGCTGCATGGCCTGTCGCGGCAGCCATCAGGCATTTCAGGGATGAGTTTGAGTGGCACGTCTTAAACCCGGAAGAATGTTTGGTAAGAAACTATGGGTTGGCGCATTACGATGATCCGATAGAAGTTGCCGCGATGGCATAACGGGTTATAATATTGAAATAAGATTATAATGGCTGAAGAACAAAAATTATTTAAAGTAACTATAGACAACATTACAATTGAAGTGCCGCCAGGTACTACAATTATGAATGCTGCGAGGATGATTGGAGGAGAGGTTGCGCCCCCGGCTATGTGCTATTATAGCAAGCTTGAAGGTAGTGGTGGAAAATGCAGAACCTGTCTTGTAGAAGTGGCAGCAGGGTCTACTGCTGATCCAAGGCCCATGCCTAAGCTGCTTGCTTCATGCAGGACCAACGTGATGGATGGAATGGTAGTCAAGAATATCACCAGTGAAAAAGTGATTGACGCAAGAAATGGAGTTGTTGAATTTTTACTGATCAATCACCCGCTGGACTGCCCGATTTGTGACCAGGCCGGAGAATGCTACCTGCAGGATCTCAGCTACAATCACGGAGCGGTTCAAACGCGGTATGAATTTAAAAGAAGAACATTTGTTCGGGAAGATATCGGGCCATTTATACAATTGCACATGACACGTTGTATTCTGTGCTACCGTTGTGTATATGTAGCGAATCAACTAACCGACAAAAGAGTACATGGTATCCTCGACCGCGGTGATGTTTCCGATATTTCTACCTACATCTCGAGGGCGATCGATAATGATTTTAGCGGGAACATGATTGACGTTTGTCCCGTGGGAGCGCTTACCGATCGGACTTTCAGATTTAAAAACCGGGTCTGGTTTCTTAAGCCGATGGATGCACATCGCGACTGCCCCACTTGCTGTGGAAAGGTAACCCTTTGGAATCGTGGAGATGAAGTGTACAGGATAACGAGCAGGAAGGATCCATGGGGAGAAGTTCAAAGTTTTGACGGCAAGCCAGGATGGATCTGTAATACCTGCCGCTTTGATAAAAAGAAAACTTCTGACTGGGTAATTGAAGGCCCGACAAAAATCGATCGTCATTCTGTTATTTCTGCAAATCATTACGAGGTAAAAGTGAAACCATCCAACACTTTAGTGAAGGTGTTAAATGGAAGGCAGCCACATTTGCTTCTTGATATACATGATGTCAGCAGCGTTAATAAGCCTGAGGTAGAGCTGAGCAAATTGCCAGGACCTGCAACCTCGGTTACCTTTGAAGAGCATGACGAAAAAAAGGAGATAGTTGAAACCGAATTGGAAAATATATTGATAAACGATTATAAGCCCGATTTACCTAAAAATCAGTAGCAAGTATGCCATTAATTCAAAGCTTTTTAGTCATTGACTGGGCTTTCTTTGTTGAAAAACTCATTTTAATTATTGCTGTTGTAAGTGTTTCACTTATCGTGGCAATGTATTCCACCTATGCTGAAAGGAAAGTCGCGGCGGTTTTGCAAGATAGAAGAGGACCGAACAGGGCAGGTCCAGGCGGCATTTTCCAGCCATTGGCAGATGGGCTGAAGTTATTTTTCAAAGAGGAGATCATTCCAAATTTTTCATCCAAATTCCTGTTTATCCTGGGTCCTTGCCTGGCAATGCTCACAGCAATTATGGTCAGCGCTGTGATTCCCTGGGGAAACAAAGTCAATATTTTTGGTCGGGATATACAATTGCAGGTCGCTGACGTGAACATCGGTATTCTTTATGTATTCGGTGTCGTTAGTTTGGGCGTTTATGGAATCATGATTGGAGGATGGGCAAGTAACAATAAATTTTCTCTCCTAAGCGCTATGCGTGCAGCATCGCAGATCATCAGCTATGAGTTGGCAATGGGTGTTTCCATTATTGCACTGTTGATGATAACTGGTACTCTCAGTTTTAAGGAAATCGTCAATCAGCAAGCTGATAGTTGGTGGAATATTTTTAAACAACCTTTGGGATTTCTGATC
>JBDSGZ010000135.1:0-5345 GCA_039918735.1 Ginsengibacter sp. | reverse complement strand
AGCAGGTAATTTATCAATAAAGGTCCCGTACCATATAGAATTAAAAAACCTAAAAAATCATTTATCCTAGACGCTGCTCCAGAGAATATGTGAACGTGTAAAATATAAAACCAATCTTTTAAGATGTATTCTTGCAGTATAAACATAATAAGGAGAAAATTCATTGACATAGCGAATGAAATAAATATAATAGCATAAAATTTCCAGGTATTCTTATTTTCTGGTTTTGATTGCAATTTAATTATTCCATCTACCCATATGCTATAATAAATATCTAGTATCATTTAATTTAAAAAAAATTACCCTTTACTGGCCCCATGCCGACAAAAGCATAGCTATCTCACAAAACCTTTGCTACAAAGCTTATGCTACGCAACTACTTCATACTGGGACGATCAGGGACAGCGATGAGCTTCGACGAGCGCAGGATCCCTGTAACGACAAAAATTAGTTATAACTAACATACTCTCCAATACAGTTTAAGCAAAATCTTGGCTTTAACTTATATGGATCCTTATTAGTCCAGATGATTGTATTTTTAAATTTAACTGACATTTTTTTTGTTGGACTAGCAATAACTATGTCTTTTTCAACAGCGAATATATAGGTTTGACCTATTCGTACTTTCCTCCTTTCTTTCGTATTAATGTTACTATTTGTAGCAGAAATTAAAATATTTGTATCAGTCATATTACAAGATGATACAACGCCAATTAGTAAACATTCCTTTAAATTCTTAATCCATAGTATTTTGGCGGAAAGGGTATCGTTTGGCTGACATTTTGAACTATAAGAAAAATTTAAAATTATATATAGAAGTAGAATTATACTTTTCATTACATTACTTTTTTCATTTAAGCTCTTGTTAATGTTCCCTGTAAGCCATCTGCAAAAACTAAAAAAGACCGCCTCTGTTAGGTGTTCGTGCTGATGATTTTATAGTCCACCATCACCAACATCAGTTTGAATCCATAGCACAATTTACCTTAAGTCATCGGGTGTTTTATAAAAAGCTTCGTAGAAATGATCAGGGCTTTTTTTAGATATTTTTGACTTCAAAGTATTTACCAGCTATCAAAAAAATTAATTTTAGGGAATCATTAATGCTAAACTAAAAAAATATGAAGTCGATATTTATCCTGCTCATAATACTGTCTGCCTCACAACTCTGCCTTGCACAAAATGTGGGAATAGGTGTAACCTCACCTGCAGAAAAACTTGAAGTAAACGGAAATATAAAAAGTAATGGCCTTATGGTTACCGCCGGCGCACAAGGCGATGAAGTAAGAAAAGGGACGGGCGATAATCTTGTTTTCACAAAGGGCCACGGAGGCCTGGGACTGAATTACATCATCGCCGTAATGGGGTTATATCCACCCAGGGGAGGCGGAGGTAGCGGCGGCTATTCGGATATTATTTTGGGTGAAATAAGGTTGTTTGCCGGCAACTTTGCACCCGATGGATTCATGTTTTGCCAGGGACAGCTATTAGGCATTTCATCCAACTCGGCATTATTTTCTTTATTAGGCACCCAATACGGCGGAGATGGAAGAACAACGTTTGCGCTGCCGGATTTACGCGGGGCCGTACCAGTTGGCTTCGGGAGTAACGGAACTACTCCATCCTGGTCTCAGGGTGAAAAAACAAATTAATGTGGCTTCTGTGTTGTCAATTGATTCTAATAAATCACATGTTCCCCTGGCATGAACAATCATATTTTGCGAAGTAAGACCAGGCATAAATTAAGTGACCTAATCCTGCTCTTCCACGTTCGCCTTTAAAAGAATTCTTTTATTTTAATGAATAGATACCAAGGTGCTGATCTTTAAGAACGTAGATTTTACGATTGCTAATCTTTATTCCATCATTGTTTTTTAGAGCGACAGGCAACGCATACTTTTCTATATCTGGTAACGGAGGAGAATATCGATATAAATATTCATCATCAAATCCATAAGTTACTTTGTCGATCACTGCGAAATTTTTCCAATGCAGCAAGGAAATCTTATTCTTAAAACTTCCGTAGTAATCAAAAATGTATAGCCCGTTTCCGGGATCGTAGAGGTAAACAAAACCATTCGCATCCACTATACTTTCCGGATTTGGTGCTTCGTCAAATAACAAGCGAAAATCCACAGATTCAAAAATTACTTTCCCTCCATTATCGATTTTCTTCAGCTTATTTTCTTGTTCATCAAAGAGCCAAATATTATTGTCGTAGGAAGCGGTGACCGCTCTCACCTTAAAAATGTTCTGGCTCCTGAGATTGATATTTGTCAGGACGTTGAGGTATTTATCAAGCAACACTATCGTCGAGAAATTCTCATAATAGAGAATCACCTTCCAGGGATTTTGAACCTCCACATAGCTAAGCTTGCCATACCGGGTTACCTGGTTAAAAACTCCAACTGAATCCCCTTTTTCGTTGTACTTCTTTAGCTGGTTATTGATATCGATAATGTAGAGTTCTCCAAGATTATCAACCGTGAATGAGCTGATAGGGTATTCTATTCTTTTAAAAAATCTAAAAAGAGAATCATCCTGGGCAGGAAGACTGATGCAGGAGAAAAAACAAATTGACAGGATCAGCATCTTGCTGAAATACCGTAGCAATTTTAGTTTCATGAGCTGTAGTATTTCAGTGAAAGATTTGTTCCATCAAACTCAGCATAACTATTGTATTTTATCCAATCTCCAAGATTAATATAGCGGCTTCCTTTTTCCAACTGCACATCCAGCGGCAAATGCCGGTGGCCGAAAACAAAATAATCAAAATACTCTTTTGCAAGAATTTCTTTTGCAAAAATTACCAGCCATTCCCGGTCTTCACCCAGGAAGTGTTCGTCAGTTTTTCCTGTTGCAGCACGACTTTTCCGGCTCATGTAGTTTGCCAATCCTATGCCAGCGCCGGGATGCAGTATTCCAAAAAGCCATTGCGAAAATCTATTTCTAAAAACCTTCTTGATAAATTTATAACGGTGGTCGTTAGGCCCGAGTCCGTCGCCATGACCAATGAAGAATTTTTTGTTGTTGAATTCGAACTTCTCCGGATCATGAAAAACTTCAATGCCCAATTCCTTTTCAAAGTACCCATCCATCCACATATCATGATTGCCCACAAAAAATTTGATGGCGATACCGCTGTCAGAAAGCTCCGCAAGTTTACCTAATATCCTAACAAAACCTTTTGGAACTACAGTCTTATATTCATACCAGAAGTCAAACATATCGCCCATCACAAAAATAAAAGCCGCGTCATTTCTTATTTGTTCTAAAAAATTTACAATGCGCTTTTCTCTTACAAGGCTTGAGACATGATCCGGAGCGCCGAGGTGAAAGTCAGAAAGAAAATATATTTTTTTACCCGGTTCTACTTGCATTAGTTATAACAGGAATTAAGATTTGGTTTGCATCTTAACCAGCTCTTTAAAATGCGGAGATGCTTAAAAGAATCGCATAAATTTTTTCCGGATAGTAGCATGAAGATTTGAGTGATTTCGCCCTGCCAATAAATTCGTCAATTCGCTCCCTCTACTGGCGGGCGGGCTTGTCTACCAAAAATACATAAACTTCTTTGGGACCATGAACGCCAACGACCAATGTTTTTTCAATATCGGCTGTACGACTTGGCCCTGCGGCAAACGCGATAAAAGATGGAAAACTATTTCCATATTTTTCCTTCAGGAGTCTTATGGCGTCTTTTGTGTCGAACACTAACTGATCGATATATGCCACGCAGATATGAACAGGCGCATACACACTTACTGTTCTCCCGCTTTGCTGTGCAGATGATAGGACCATCGCACCTGTTCGCGCTATTAAATATTCGCAGGTGGTAACAGAAGCATCGCAAGCCGCGAGTGTTGTTTCTTTATTAATAATATGTGTCCCGCCGAAAATTTCCAAAAGCTTCTGCTCCCTGCAATACACGTTGCTCCATTTTCTTTCCACGATTAGATTCTGGATCTGAAGTTTCAGATCTACCTCGTTAAAGCAGAAAGCAAATTTGCCCAGCAGCCTGGTAAATTCGCCTGCAAATATAATTTCGAGTTCTTCATCCTGCCTTGGGAATATAGAATTGGTGCCCTCGCTTTTGGGAAAAGGCAAAGGCACCGGATTACTCAGTGCCTCTCGTATCTTTTTTAAAATTTTTTCTTTAGACGATGATACCTTCATTGAAACCCAGGAATTACGATCAACTAATTACGTTTCCCATTGGAGGCTCAATTACGGCCTCCTTTGGATTATCCACAAAATCAAGTGCTTTCTTTTCTTCATAAGGCCGCTTTCCAATCAGTGCTTCTACATCACTTTGAAACAAAACCTCTCTTTTCAACAACTCTTTTGCAACTAACTCAACTTCGTTCTTTTTTTCCGTAAGCAATGCCTTGGTTCTCTCAAAGGCCACTTCTACAAGCTTTCTAACTTCTTCATCGATCATCTTGCCGGTTTCTTCACTGAAGGGTTTAGTAAAAGTGTTTTCCTGCGTCGGATCGTAATAGCTTACATTACCCACTTTTTCATTCATTCCATACACAGTAACCATAGCATAGGCCATCTTCGTTATCTGCTGAAGATCGTTACTTGCACCAGTTGATATTTTTCCAAAAAATATTGTTTCTGCTGCCCTGCCTCCCAGCGTCATACAAATCTGGTCCATCAGTTGGTCGGTATTGTACAGGTATTGTTCTTTCGGAGTGTACTGTGCATATCCCAGCGCAGCGGTTCCTCTCGGAACGATTGTCACTTTTAACAACGGATATGCATGCTCAAGAAACCATCCGCAAATAGCATGACCTGCTTCATGGTAGGCAATAATTTCCTTCTCTTCAGGTAGAATAATCTTATTCTTCTTTTCCAATCCTCCGATGACCCTGTCAATGGCATCCTGAAAATCAGACATGTCAACTGCATCTTTATTTTTGCGGGCTGCAATCAACGCAGCTTCGTTACAAACGTTCGCGATATCTGCTCCGGCAAAGCCAGGAGTTTGTTCTGCCAGTTTATGAACATCCAGTGTTTGTGAAATTTTGATGGGTAAAAGATGCACCTTAAAAATTGCTTCACGGCCAACCAGGTCAGGTCTATCAATTGTAATTTGCCGATCAAATCTTCCGGGACGCAGCAACGCATTATCCAATACGTCCGGCCTGTTTGTCGCAGCAAGAATGATAATACCAATGTCAGTTGAGAAACCGTCCATTTCTACCAGCAACTGGTTGAGTGTATTTTCTCTTTCATCATTGCTCATCATCATATTCTTGCCCCGGGCCCGACCGATAGCATCTATTTCATCTATAAAAATTATGCAAGGTGCTTTCTCGCGTGCCTGCTTAAAAAGATCA
>JBDSGZ010000134.1:0-5976 GCA_039918735.1 Ginsengibacter sp. | reverse complement strand
ACCCATCCTTACTTCAGCGGGCTTTTTGGTAATAGGCTTGTCAGGGAAAATCCTGATCCACACATTTCCCTCCCGTTTCATATGCCTGGTCATTGCCTGTCTTGCAGATTCAATTTGCCTATTGGTTAACCAAACAGACTCCAATGCTTTTAATCCAAATGTTCCAAAGGAAATTGTAGCGCCACGTTTAGTATCACCTTTCATACGCCCCTTCTGCATCTTCCTGTGCTTCGATCTTTTTGGCTGTAACATTTTAACTTATTTGAAAATTATCGTTTTGCAATAACCTGGTTACTGCTGTTAATTTATTCCGTCTATCTCCTGCCACCTCGTCCGGCTCCGCCACCACCTCTTCTATCTCCACCACCTCCACGCCTGTCTCCTCTATCTCCTCTGTCTCCTCCGCGCCTGTCTCCAAAACCACCTCTCCTGTCACCCTGTTGCATATCATCACTCTTTCCTCCGCCGGCAATTATATTTGGATTCAAATCTCTTTTAGCGAGCACTTCGCCTTTACATATCCACACTTTTACTCCAATTTTTCCATACACAGTTTGTGCGAATACGTTAGCATAATCTATATCCATACGCAGTGTGTGCAAAGGGGTACGGCCTTGTTTGATTTCTTCGCTTCGCGCAATCTCAGCACCGCCAAGACGTCCGCCAACTCTCACCTTGATCCCTTCAGCACCCATTCTTAATGCTGAAGCGATAGACATCTTAATCGCTCTTTTATAATTGATGCGATTTTCAATTTGTTTGGCAATTGTATCCGCAACGATATTAGCATCCAACTCAGGACGGCGTATTTCCAGAATGTTAATCTGAACGTCATCCTTACCTGTAAGCTTTTTTAGTTCTTCCTTAATACGGTCCACTTCTCCGCCCCCTTTACCAATAATTATTCCTGGCTTAGAGGTATGAATTGTTATGATGAGTTTATTGAGTGTACGCTCAATTACAATCTTCGCAATACCACCTTTGCTGATCCGGGCATTTAGGTAAGTTCTGATCCTCTCATCTTCTACCAATTTTTTGCCATAGTCCTTAGGACTAGCGAACCAGTTGCTTTCCCATCCACGTATGATCCCCAACCTCGCTCCAATCGGATTTGTTTTTTGACCCATGTTCGGTTTTTATTTTTTTGTATTTTTTTCTGCTGATTCTTTTTCCGCCTTCTTCTCGGCCGGCTTTGCCTTCTTTGTTGCAGGTGCTTTCTTAGTGGCTTCTTTCTTCACTGCCGCCGTTTTTTCTACTGTCTTTTTTGCTTTTGGAGCCGACTTCTCTTTAGTTTGAGCAGGCTCATCAACCACCACAGGCTCTGCTTTTGCAGCAACTTTTTTAGCAGGCAATGTAGCCAAACGATTATTACTATCTACAATGATGGTAACATGGTTACTGCGTTTGCGAACGCGATATCCACGTCCCTGCGGTGCCGGACGCATACGCTTGATTACTCTTCCGCCATCTACCATAATTGTTTTCACTATAAGACCTGCATTCTCAACTTTCTCATCGCTATTTTTTTGTTCCCAATTATTTATAGCGCTCTTCAATAACTTATACAAAGGAACTGCAGGATGCTTTGGATTAAACTGCAATATTCCCAATGCCTTTTCAACTTCAAGCCCACGGATCAAATCTGCCAGTAATCGCATCTTGCGTGGAGACGTGGGATAATTATTAAGTTTAGCTACTGCTTCCATCTTTTTTTATTTTGGTTTCTCGCGTTCACTACTTTTTATAAAGCAGGTCGTTTAAGGAACCTTTTTGTTATATACCTGGTACCCCGGTTATCTACCGAAGGCGCCTTTTAAGCGATCTTTTTACTTGAGTGTCCTTTAAAATTTCTTGTTGGGGCAAATTCACCAAGTTTATGGCCAACCATAAACTCCATAACATATACAGGAATAAATTTATTTCCGTTATGGACGGCGAATGTATGACCCACAAAGTCCGGCGTAATCGTCGATCTACGAGACCATGTTTTAATAACACTCTTTTTTGTTGTTCCCTCATTTATTCCAAGCACTTTGTTTTCGAGCTTGGCTTCTACATAAGGACCTTTTTTAATTGAACGAGCCATGTGTTATGTGCGATTTACGATGTGATTTTGATAGCGTTTTTTTACGCAGCTCCCATCATTTATTTATTTGGCAATTTCTTGCCGTTCCTTCTTTGAATAATCATTTTATCAGAACCTTTACCACGTGTACGGGTAACTTGTCCTTTTGCATACTTGCCCGTGCGGCTCCTCGGATGACCACCCGATGCCTTTCCTTCACCTCCACCCATTGGGTGATCGACAGGATTCATAGCAACACCTCTCGTTCTTGGCCGAATACCTCTCCACCTGTTTCTACCGGCTTTACCCATGCTTTGCAGGTTATGGTCACTGTTGCTCACAACTCCAACTGTAGCGTAACAATTAATTAATATTTTCCTGAGCTCTCCACTTGGCATTTTCAACACGCCATACTTCTCTTCCTTATTAGCAAGTTGTGCAGAAGATCCAGCGCTTCTCGCGAGTTTTCCTCCCTGCCCAGGCTGCATTTCAATGTTGTGAACCACCGTTCCTAACGGAATATTTTTTAGCATTAATGCATTTCCTAATTCAGGTGCAACGGTATCGCCGCTGATGATCGTAGTACCAAGTTGTAAGCCCTGTGGCGCAATAATGTATCTTTTTTCCCCGTCAGCGAAAATGATCAATGCTATAAATGCACTTCTGTTAGGATCATATTCAATCGTTTTCACTATTGCAGGAATATTTTTTTTATCCCTTTTAAAATCGATAACACGATACATCCTTTTATGTCCGCCTCCGAGGTTACGCATGCTTCTGCGACCCTGGGAGTTACGACCTGCCGTATGGTGAACTTTCTCAACAAGGCTTTTCTCAGGAACATTCGTTGTTATCTCGGCGTATGCATTTCCAATCCTCCAGCGGGTTCCAGCGGTCGTCGGTTTGTATTTTCTTAAAGGCATGATTTACAATTTTAATCTTCCGGTTCTACCCGGTATCTTTTTACTCTAAACCTAAATTATTTGGATCTATATATTTCCATACAAATCGATAGTCTCGCCTTCTGCAATCGTAACTATTGCCTTTTTCTTTGCAGGCTTTCTTCCTACAAGTAAACCGGCTTTAGTATTACGTTGTTTCACTTTTGAAGGCATTGTAACAGTATTGACATTTTCCACCTGGATGCCATAGAATTCCTCAACAGCTTTTTTGATTTCCAGCTTATTTGCTTTCCTGTTTACAATAAAAGTATATCGGTTGAACTTTTCTGTTAACCTGTTTACTTTCTCCGACAGTACCGGCTTTATCAAAACTTCAGACAGCTTCATTTTTTTATTATTTTAAAATATTAGTTCTGATTGCTTTCGGCAGGAAAATTCTAAATGGTACTTTTTCTTTATTGACCATTTCACATTTTCACATTTTTCATCACGCTTCAGCAACCTGATTTTTCTCTTCTTCGTTTTCTTCTACAAAAATCCTGGCGGCACTTTCAATCAAAATCACAGAATCAGCATTCACAATATCATAGGTAGTAATATCACTCAATAGAGTTCCGCATACTTCAGGAACGTTTCTGAAACTTTTGTATAAGTTTTCATCATATTCAGCAAGAACAAAAAGAGATTTTCTACTTCCGCTGTTCAAAGCATTGAATATGTCAACAAATTTCTTTGTGGCCGGGGTCTCAAGAGTAAAATCTTCTACGATAAAGATTTTATTCTCGCTTGCCTTACTACTCAAGGCTCCTATTTTCGCAAGATCCTTTACTTTACGATTTACCTTTAAATTGTAGGTATGGGGTTTGGGTCCGAAAATGGTACCACCACCCTTATACAAAGGATTGCGAATATTTCCCTTACGGCTTCCGCCTGTACCTTTTTGTTTGTGAAGCTTCCTGGAAGAACCTTTTACTTCGGCACGCGTCTTCACCTTGTGGGTACCTTGTCTTTGCGAAGCAAGATATTGCTTCACTGCAAGCCAGATGACGTGTTTGTTGGGAACTGCACTGAATATTTCATCGGGCAGTTCTATCGTTCTGCCAGTATTTTTGCCTTCTATATTTTTTACTTCTACCTGCATATTATTTCTGGATTAAAACGATGGAACCGTTATGGCCCGGAACGGAACCACTAATTAATAAGTAATTTTTTTCAGGAAATATCTTTACGATTTTAAGGCCTTTGAGCTGCACTTTGTCATTGCCCATACGACCAGCCATACGCATACCCTTAAAAACACGGGCCGGATAGGAAGAACCACCTATAGATCCAGGTGCCCTGGATCTGTCGTGCTGACCGTGGGACTGTTGTCCAACTCCACTAAATCCATGACGCTTCACAACGCCCTGGAAGCCTTTCCCTTTCGTAGTGCCTACAACGGTCACTTTGTCGCCTTCATTAAATATGTCGACACTGAACGTATCGCCCAAATTCTGACCTGTTTCGCTATCGCGTATTTCTTTTACGTATTTTTTTGCCGATGTATTTGCTTTGGCAAAGTGGTTTCTTTCCGAGAGGAGAGTATGCCTTTCTTTTTTATCTTCAAAAGCAATCTGGACTGCATTATAGCCATCAGTTTCTATAGTCTTTTTCTGAGTGACCACGCATGGACCTGCTTCAATAATGGTCACAGCAGTCTGCTTGCCATTACTATCGAAAATGCTGGTCATGCCAACTTTCTTTCCAATAATACTTTTCATTTCTACTTTTTATACCCAGCGCTCCTGGCCCGAAAGCTTTGCAGGAGTTGGGTGTTACAACTTTATATAAGAACTTTTAAAACCGAATTCTTTCTTTACCACTCTTCCTAAAGTCGGGAAGGGTTCAGAATTAACCGGCTTATGCTTTAATCTCAACATCAACACCAGAGGGCAGATCAAGCTTTGACAATGCATCAACAGTCCTGGAGCTGCTGGTGTATATATCCAACAATCTTTTGTGTGTACACAATTGAAACTGCTCACGCGCTTTTTTATTTACGTGCGGTGAACGCAGTACCGTAAAAATTTTCTTGTGAGTAGGCAAAGGAATTGGCCCCGTTACCACGGCACCTGTGCCGCGGACAGTCTTAACAATTTTCTCGGCAGATTTATCAACGAGGTTATGGTCGTAAGACTGAAGTTTAATCCTGATTCTCTGAGACATATTTAAAGAACTTTTTAACCAAATTTATTTTGGGAGTGCGAAGGTAGGGGGATTGAATGGAATAGCAAAGAATAAATTGTAAATTTTGGCAGAAAGTGAGAATAAGCGTGGCCCTGCTTCTCACGCCTTTTACTGGCACAGAATTTTCAATATATAGAAAAACTCAATTATGGAAAAAAATAAAAATTTCAAAGACGACCTTCAGGATTCTCAGAAAGATAAGGATAGTATGAAAGAAGATAATGTCGTGATCGATCTTCCAGATGTTGAAGATATTCCCGGACAGGAAAATTTCACTCCTCTTGCCCTTGGCGAACTGGCAGACACTACTGCTTCGTCGGCTGATGAAGAAGGAGACTTATTGTTTGATGATACAATCGCTGAATCGATAGCGGACAATCCGGATTCTAATGTGTCACGGGAAGAGCGGGAAACTTTGGAAAGAACCGTGAGTGATCTGCCGACAGAGGACGACCAGGCACTAAGAATGGCGGCTCTTGATGATACTGATGAAGATGGAGTTCCGCTGAATGAAAGTAGTTTCAAAAACAACCTGACAGGTACAGGTCTTGACGTTCCGGGAGCTGAGAATGATGATGCTGATGAACGAATAGGTGAGGAAGATGAAGAAAATAATGAGTACAGCCTGGGCGGAGACAATCACGATTAAATAATACTGGTAATGTACTGAAAAATGGTTGGTGATTTTTCGAATTAAAATGCTTTTATTAGCAACGTTAATCTGAAGAGGAATCAGGCTCTGCTGGAGAGCAACCTGGCAGCAATAAGATTAACGCAAGACGA
>JBDSGZ010000133.1:0-13648 GCA_039918735.1 Ginsengibacter sp. | reverse complement strand
TATCGCATATCTGTTATTTTCAAATCAGAGGGGCTGGAATTACGGCTAACTTTTGAAGTTGTCTGTGCGATGGTGTCTCCAATTGACATCCCCATCATGCCCGCCAGCGTTATTCCGCCGATGGCTGTTTTCTTTAGAAACTGGCGGCGTTCATTTTTAGTTTCGGGATTGTCAATTTCTGCCTGTACACGTGCAGCTTCGGCTCTTTCAAATTCCCGGCTGCTTTCTTGTAATTGTTTTAAGATTTGTTTCATTGATTGTTTGTTTTGAATGAATATTTAATATGGCACTTTTCCTGGTTGAAGCATTTCCGACTTTCTCAATTTTTTCAATGTGTAAAAAAAATTGATGGGAACTTCTTTTGGATGTTTGTTTATTTCCTGAATCAAAGTCGCCGGCAACAGGTCGTTGTAATAGCAAAAGAATTGAGAACTTTTTTGTACCGGACTTGAGGATAATCGTGACATCACTGAAATCGAAAACACCATGGTGGAATAATTTTTTTTACACTCGACCTTTGGGCAGGCAAAATAATAATTGATTTTCTCTGATGAGCAAACCAATTATTTATTTCGCTAGAAACCTTAATATTTTCAGTAATAGTTTAATTCCAAAAGCACCATTTTTATAAAGAATGTATTTGAGCAAACGTGAGCATTACCTAAGCAATCGCTATACTTATAAATTCAAAAATGGTAAAACTGAAAGCTAAAGAATCTTTTTGATTTATACTCTCTAAAATTTTTATTTTATTGCACCTCTTTGGGCCATCCGTGGACGGAAAGGAGCTATAACAGGATTTGCAATACCATTTAAATCATAAACAATTCTGCCATCCCTTATTGTCATTTGGCATTCTAATTTTTTATCTGTTTCAATTTTATAGCCTTTATAATCAAACAAACCAAATTTGCCATTTCTGACGCTCAGTATTGCAACATCTGCTCCGGATCCTTCAGAAAGATTACCTAACTCCTCACGATGAATTTCCTGAGCCGGATGCCAGGTACTTGCGGTAATCACACTTTTTAAATCCATGCCCATGGCCAAAAATTTTGTCATGGTGGTGAGCATGTCTTTCATTGCTGCATTCATGCTTCCTACATGCAAGTCAGTGCTGATCGAGTTAGGAAAAAACCCTTCTTTGATCGCAGGAATAGCCTGTGAAAAAGAAAAACTGATTCCTCCATAACCAACGTCGAAAATGATTCCTCTTTTGCGTGCGTCCCAAACAAATGGTTTCACTTTGTTGGTCAGGGTATCTACTATGAATTCCCTTGAAGCAAGCTGGCCAAAACAGTGGGTGAAAATGTCGCCTGGGCGAAGATGGTCAAAGAATAATTCCTTAATAGAAAGCGCAGGAGTTGCTCCTCCAAAATCCACCATAACCGGAATGCCACCTGCAAGTTTACCTGCTTCTACTGCTTTATCTGTTGGGGACCAATCATGTCCCTCGAAATGGGCTAGTTTGATCCCAACAATATCATTCCTGTACTTCCGGGCTACCAGTGCAGTCATTTTTGAATCCATATCATTTTCATTCTGTTCGTAACCTCCGCGCATTCCTTCGCCGACAATATTTATGAACGCCAGGACACGGGTTTGGGAAATATCAATCGTCTGTGTTTTGAATGTTGGAAAAGTTCTCCAGCCGGAGCTTCCAGCATCTACCACAGTGGTAACGCCATTGCGAAAAGTAAATCCATCAGGTTGTATCGCAAGGTTTCCATTTTCGTATTGATGATCCGGCTCAGTTCCCCAAAACTCATGGGTATGAATATCGATCAGCCCCGGGGTAACATACATACCGTCCGCATTCACAACCTGGGTTGCATTTTTAGAATCTATATTCGCGGCAATCTTCGAAATTTTTCCGTCCTTGATGGCCACGTCCATCACCTGGTCGATATTATTTTTTGCGTCCATCACGTGGCCTCCCTTGATGACCAAATCATAAGATTGAGAATGGACTTTTACTGTAAAAAAAGAGAGAGCTAAAAGAAGCGTTATGCAACGATTTTTCATTGTTTATTATTTTTAGGGTTAAATACCTGTTTCGTTTCCGGCAGGATGTTGAGTATGCAGTGATCGTTAGACGACGGAAGGTTTGTAATCTATAATAGCTTGGGTAAACATTTTGCTCCTGGTCTAGATAGTTTTCTTCAAAATTTCTTTTACCCTATTGCCGACTATTTGCACTTGTTCAGGTTTCAAAAGAACGACACCGACACTTAGTTTGCTGTTATCACGACTTCCCGCAAGATTACAAACAATACTAGGCGTTCCGCTTTTCATAGCCTCCTGCACTTCTCTTGGAGAAATTTTTACTTTCTTCTCATCCCAACTCAGGAGCAGGCTGGGAAATGCGTTTGCCGGTCCTGGATCCACGTGAGTTTCGCCTGTTACTCCAGGTACACTTTCGGCCAGGTCTTTTATTTTTGCGATTCGATCGAGCCAATCCTGCCATTCTTTTTTATGATCCCTTTCGATGTAGGACTTCAATGCTGCATACATTCCAAAGATTTCTTCTTTATTCACTTTCATGGGCCTGCCGATAGGTGCTTCGTGGGGACTGTGATTTAGCTTCGCGGCTTCTATCAAATCCTTACGGCCAAACAACAAACCTGCACTTTGTGGTCCGCGAATCATTTTACCTCCTGAAAAAGTGATGAGGTCGAATCCCATCTTCTGATATTTGAAAAGATTTTCGACAGGGGGTACATCTGCTGCGGCATCAACAAAGCTTGGTATATTATGACGTTTGCAGAGTGCAATAAAATCCTCATGATTTACGCTTGAGCTTTCTGCAGCATTGAAGAAGAGCGCCATCACCGTGTTCGGGTTAAAGGCTTTCTCCATTTCTTCCGGTCCCTCAATCTCGATGATTTGTGCGCCGGTAGTAGTAACTGCCTGGTCAAACAAATACCGGTGACTTTTTTGCATAATCACTTCAGGGCGAGCTCCGGGAAGATTTGGAATGAGCTTCATCTTTTTCTGGTCAGTTCCGGTAATTGCTGCAGCCGTTCCCAGGAGAATTGCACATGCTGCGCCAGAAGTAACCATTGCACCTTCACAGCGAAGCATTTCTGCCATCTTTGCTCCCACTTTATCCTGAAGATCAAACATATTGGCGAAGTCATGGGCTGTAGAGTTTATCGCTTCTATAACTTCAGGCAACATGAGTGATCCCGAAAGAAAAGTCATGGTTACTCCAGCATTAATAATTGGTGTAACTCCCAGCTCTTCAAACAGGTTGCGCTTCGGTGCCGGCGGAGGCGAAGCCAGGATTTTCTCTGAAGGAATGACGCTTCCCAATGCCACACCCGCAAGTGGGAGCAAGGTTAACGTCTTGATTATCTCTCTGCGTTTCATCTCTTAGGTTTATTTATAAAATATTGCTTTTTATTTTGATTGGTTATACATATGCTATTGCATCCATTTCTACAAGAGAGTTCCCTGGCACTCCGCCTTTGGCAACTGCAATCGTGGTACGCACCGGAGGATTTTTTCCAAACCTTCCTTTGTACACTTCATTCATTCCTTTGTAATCTTCGATGTCATTTAAAAACACTGTAACCTTCAAAACTTTCTCCATTGATGATCCGGCTTTGATGAGTTCTTTCTCTAATTCTTTCAATACGATTTCAGTATGAGCCTGGATTGTGAAGGGTTCAACGTGAGCGCCCTTTCCTGCGATATAAACGATGTCGCCATGGCGTGTAGAACCCGAAAACAAAGGGACATCCTGGAAGTCCGTCACATTATTAACTTGTTTTTTTTCTCCAACGATCCCTCTAGCCTTTGCAGCAAGGCTTAGGCCGGCCACAGCGGTTACTGAAGCAAATAGCTTTTTAATTGCCGATCTTCTTAATGTTTGCATGTTATTTGTTTTTAAAGTTTGATAAAGAAATATTCAAAAAAATTTAATCAATTTCGTTCTGTTGGGGACTACATGAAAAGTAGTTCTAAATGTTTTTAGTTAGTGTTAACTAAATAAAAATTCTTATTGCACAGAGTAACTAAAGGTTCACTGAATTCTTGTTTATGTATTCTTCCGTTTTCAAATCAGGTGGTCCAAAATACCTAAACTGTTCCGCCCACTCTAGTCCGTATTTTTCTCCGACTTTTTTATCCGAAGGCACGCCGCGCAATGTTTCTGAGTCTATATCCAACATAAAATTTTTGATATAATTAAAATTGGCTGTGTTTTCATCGTTACCAAGGATTGCTAATTTTTTTCCATTTGAGGCCAGCCTTTTTTTTAATTCAGCTCCTGAGTTTCCACCCGCTCCCTGCGAAGTAATCACTTTGTTTGCTTCAACTTTTTTATCGATAAAGTTGCTGATATCCACTACTCTGTTCACCAGTTGAGGTCCCCTGGCAAAATAATATCTTTCAATTACTGAATGCGGCTGTAGGACTTCCAACTGTTCCGGATAGTCGAGTGAACTTCCCGCCATCCACCGGGCAGCTTCTACTGCTTTCGCTGTAATATAATGATCGGGGTTTTCTTCGTAATGCCCCCAGGGATCGTAGCACACGAGCGTGTCAGGCTTCAATAATCGAAATAAGAAAATGAACCGACCCTTTATTTCCTGGATGTTGTATTCGTCCATTCTATGATTGCGGTAACCCAGGTTGAATACCTTTTTGAATCCAAATAATTTTGCGAAAGCATCGTTAGCGATTTCATTATTTAGCACCACTTCGCCATAACTATTCCCCTTACCCGCAGCGTCATCGTTTGAGGTTCTGATCAAATAACCGGTATATCCCTCATGAAGAAGCTTAGCAACAGTGCCCGCAGCAAAAAAAGCGATGTCATCGCAATGGGGTTGTATTACAACAAGAACTTTCCCCTCATGTGGCCTTCCTTTTAAAGGTCTTTCTATGAACACGTCTGGTTCCGGATCGTCATCACTGCCAACACTTTTACCGGCCTTTTTGCCCGGCAGATCAAGTGATGCAGCGGCAGCCACCGGAGTTATCATTGCACCAGCAATAAAACTCTTTCCAAAAAAATCTCTCCTTTTCATAAAAATCTATTTCAATATTTTTAATGATAGAGAACGGACTAAACTTTTTTATTAAGCAGTTAGAACTATGCCGAAGCTTTCGATAATTCCTGCTTAATTCTTTCTGCCACTATTTTTTCCTGGCCAGGCAACATCATCCATGGAGAAACGGTTATCGAATTTTTTCCTCCTCCATATGCTTCAATAGACGGACTACCTGCACTCAATTTTTTCAACATCTGGTCGCCGGATATTTTTATTTTTTCTGTATCCCATTCTATATTGATAGTCGGCGTGTGGTCGGCAATGGGTGGAACATATGATCGTGTGCTTACGCCTTTCACAGATTCTGCGGCGGAAGCTATTGTCTTAACACGAGACTCCCACATTTTCCATTCAACATCATGATCCTGCTGAAGGTATCTTTCGAGCGCTACATACATTCCCAGAATTTCTTCTTTATTAACTTTCATTCCACGGCCTACATTGAATCCGCGTGGAGGCGCATTGAGCCTGGCTCCTGCAATAATTTCTTTTGTGCCCATTAAAATGCCGGCGCTTTGAGGTCCGCGAATTGCTTTGCCACCAGAAAGAGCAACAAAGTGAAATCCCATATCATTGAAATGCCAAATGTTGGATACCGGTGGGATGTTTGCAGCAATGTCGATTGAAGCAGGTAGGTTATGTTTTTTGGCAAGCCGTAACCAATCTTCCGGCATAATTGTGCCTTCTACTGCCCCACTGCCCAGGAAATGCATAGAAGCGGTTCTTTCATTTACGGCTGCATCAACATCACCAGGTGTTTCTACAAAAACTAATTTTACACCACAATTCAACAAGGCGTGATTGTAATCAATTTTATGACTTTTTTGAATAATTACTTCTGACTTCATTCCTGATCCTTCGAGATTGGGAAGTTGTTCCGCATATTTTCGGTCAGTACCTGTTAGTATTCCTGCCATACCCAGCGTAAGGGCCGAGAACGCACCGGACGTTACCATTGCTGATTCTGCGTGCGACATTTGAGCAATCTTTTCTCCCACTTTATCCTGTAACTCATCAAGCATGCAAAACTCTTTGGAAGTATCACTAATTGTTTCCAACACATAATCATGCATCAGGGATCCTGTCATAAAAGTGATAGTTCCACGGGCATTGATAAATGTGCGAATCCCTAACTCTTTAAATAAATCTCTTTTTGACTTTGTATTTAGTGAAGGTCCGGTGAGTGCCGGATTTAAAAAAGTTTTTCCAAAAATTCCCGCTGATAGTGGGAAAATCGTTAAGCCTTTAAGAATGTCTCTTCGTTTCATTCCGTTGATTTTTATAATTCGCTTTTTGTCGAAATCGATTCTATATGTTTATCATTTTATTTTTCACGTACGGCTTTCCATTCAGCCATGCCATATTCTCCCATAATTACATGGCCTTCCATTTCATTGGCTTTTACAACTCCAGTGAATTCAAAACTTAGCCTTACACCTTGGGTTGTGTAAGCGCTTCGAATCAAAATGTTGTTCCCATTGAGATGTCCTGTCAATGAACGCGGGGCGTAACTTGCCGTATGAATTCCTGACAAATCTTTTCCTGATTGTTTAAGCGCTAATTTCTGCTTTGCACGGCCTGCAACAAATTTCATTTCTAAGCTCCAGTCTCCAGAGACATCAAATGCAGGAGAACTTAGATTCTTGTTAATTACCGGTGGCTTCGATAATACATTGAAAACTCTTTCGGCAATTATTTTTTCTTCTCCCTCTTCCAACTGAGAAGAGTTAATAGATATATTTGGTTGCATGTTTGGAGGAAAAGGAAGGAAACTTCCAGCGCCGCTAACTGCTACTCTTGGATTATCATCCCATAGAAGATTTTCCACATCATAACCTGAAAGTGGAATTAATGATGTGTCCCACTTGACCAGGAGATCAGGCGAAGGATTTGAACGACCGAGTGGCTGTCTTATTTCTATCACAACACCAGGAATGTCTTTAAGCCTTGAAGCGATATTATTTAGCCAGTTATTCCATTTGAGCATCTCGGCGGCATGATCACGTTTGAACCACATTTCTACAGCCGTGAGCATTCCCATTATTTCTTCCCTGCCAACTTTATATCCTCTTCCATAACCATGGTGTGGAGCGCTAGTAACCCAGGCAGCTTTCACCAGGTCTTTTCTTCCGAGAAGTAATCCTGCGCATTGAGGTCCGCTTAAATATTTTCCACCACTGTAAGCTACCAGATCCGCACCTTGTGAAAGATGAGGATTTGGTAGCGATAATCCTTCAGCAGCCGCATCTACAAGAATGGGAATGTTGAGGGATTTCACAATAGAGGATATTATTCGAGTTGAAAGCGGGCCATTTTCTGATTGTTCTCCGGCAAGAACCAGGACCATAGCGGTTTTATCGTTCACCGCTGCCTTTAATTGATCAGGAGTTGCCACTTCAATTAATTTGACTCCAACCCCTCTTACAGCGGATTCATAAGCGGTCCAGGAATACCGGGGAATTATCACTTCATTTTTCATTCCCTCAAGGTTTGGAAGCTGCCAAAGTTTATCGGGGTTCCCACCGGTGACGATTCCTGCGCAGCCTACAATCAAAGCTCCTGTAGCGCCTGTCGTAACAATCCCCCATTCTGCACCGGTAAGTTCTGCAAGCCTTTTGGCTGCTCCTTCCATTAACTCATCCAATTGAACATAATGGCCTGTTGCGGCCCGCATTGTTTTTTCGACCTCAGGTAACATTCGGGATGCACCAATAATGGTAACAGTACCGCGTCCATTAATTACACTTCGAACTCCAATAGAATCGTAAATGCTATTAGAGGTAACTCCCGATGCTTCCTGTGTATTAGAACCTGATTGCTTAGTTCTGCCAGGAGTTTGCCGGTTTGCAAAAGATTGAAAGGGAAAGCTACTTGCAATTAAGCCACCAGCGAGTGGAACAATTGCAAGTTCTTTTATCAAGTTCCTTCGTTTCATTATGGCTTTTTTATTTCTTGTTTCTTATCCCGGTCCGCCCTCCGCATCTTCCAGATGTCTGCAGGTATTACGGGAGTTGCATCGTTTCCAAAGCTCTGCCTGATGTAAGTAGCTATATCGGCGACCTCTTTCCCCGTCAACACACTACCCATGGCGGGCATTGTATTATTATATGATTTTCCTTTTACAGTGATTGGTCCTTCTATTCCGTTAATGATGACCCTGATCAATCTTTCTTTATCACCAATCACCCATTCTGAACCGCTCAATGGCGGGAAGCGATCGTTGCCCAGTCCATTGGTTTGATGGCAGGCTGAACAATGGATATTATAAAGTTTTGCAGTTCTTGCAGTAATTTCTTTTTGAAGATTATCTTTCACTTCATCAGGTGTCTTAATATTCGGTGCGGTGTTTTTGCGTACTTCCATGGCAGCTAATTGTTCTTTGCCAAACTTGGTTTTGTCTCCTTTGTACATTACCCGCCAGATTTTTCCTTTCTCAGAATCCGAAATATAGAGAGAACCATCAGGCCCCATCGCAAGTCCCATTGGTCTGTATTTGGCGTCACTTGTGTTTATAATCGTGTCTACACCTGCAAAGCCATCTGCAAATACTTCCCATGGTCCTGAAGGTAATCCATCTTTAAATGGGACAAATGCTATAAAATACCCGGACTGAGGGTAGGGAGAACTGCTTGTGGAACCATGGAACGCAATGAACGCACCACCTTTGTAGCGGTCAGGAAATTGTGTACCGCTGTAAAATAATAAATCATTGGGAGCGAAGTGGCCCGGAAACCCTATCAGTGGTTGCAGGTATTCACTTCCTTTTCCTTCTTTCTTGCCATCACCACCGTACTCGGGATTCAGTAATTTTTTACCCTGTACTTGGTCATAATAATAATAGGGCCAACCCACATCAGAGCCATCCTTTAGTTTTAAAAATTCTTCGGAAGGCAACATCGCCCCCTGCCATGGCGTGAAAACTTCGGGCCATGTTGGATTCAAATAATCACGTCCGTGCATAACCGTGAACAGGTTGTTATCTTCATGATTCCATTCCAACGCCACAATGCTTCGCAAGCCGGTGGAAAATTTATACCCGTCTTTTTGAAACTGGTTTGGTTTAGCCTCATCGAAACGCCAAATGCCTGCGCGGGTTGCAAGTAGTGGACAAGGATCAATTCCAGGGGAAAGAGGCGTTCTGTCTTGTATCTGGCAACAATCTGATGGTGCGCCAAAGGGTACATACATATTACCTTTATCATCGAAAGCCAGGGGTTTCGTATCGTGCTGGCGTGGCGGCTGGGTGTCAGTTAAGAGCAATTCCATCTCGCTGGTTGGAACGAGATCGTCCGTAAGTTTTTGTCGAAATACCCGTGTTACAGAACTGAAATATAAGTACCCTTTATGGATCCTCATTTCAGTGCCGTAACTGTCTTTATCAAGGTATTCATCAAAATGTTTGATGCTGTCAACTTTTCCATCGTGATTACTATCCCTTAAAGCTGCATTTCCTCCGAGAGAATCAGGAAACCGCAGTTTCACGTAAATGTCTCCATTTGTATTTACGGCAAGATGCCGGGCGGCGCCGACCAAGCTATCTATCACAACAACCGCTTCGAAATCGCCAGGTAGGAAAAGACCTCCATTACCAGGATCCCCAGGCGGTAGTTCCCGTTCTCCACTACATTGATGAAAAATAATACTAATAGTAAAAGCAAGAACTAACAAGATGCCATTTGAATACCATGGAGTCTTTCTACTAAAATCATTTGCCACGAATTTCATTCGCAATAAAAATTAATAACCTTGTTTTTGTTTAGGATTTTATGTTTCTATAAAATTATTTCTTCAAGCCTTTGCCGCGGATAATTCTTCCCTGATTCGATTAGCCACTATCCTGTCCTGGCCTGGTTTCAACATAAATACGGTGAGATCAATGCTATTGTCCTCATCACCCCATGATATCACTTCTATAGATGGACTGCCATCCCGAAGTTTATCACCAAGTTGTTTACGAGTGAGGTTCACCTTATTTTTATCCCAGGCAATATTAACTTTAGGACTGTGATTCGCAATTGGAGGAATAGAAACTGAGACAGTTACCCCGCTAATTTTTTTCACGGCATTATCGATTACAGCCACGCGGTCCTCCCACATCTTCAGCTCTTTGTCATGATCCTTATTTACATAATGATCCAAAGCGGCATACATGCCGAGCATCTCTTCTTTATTCACTTTCATTCCGCGACCGATAGTCACTCCATTGGGTGAATCATTCAGTCTTGCTCCTGCGATGAAGTTGGCCTTGCCCATTAAAACTCCTGCACTCTGGGGTCCGCAAATTGCTTTTCCACCGGATAATGCAACCCAACTGAATCCCATATCATTGAACTTCCAAAGGTTATTTACTGGTGGAACGTCTGCCGCAATATCGATCGTAGCGGGCAGGTTATGCTTTTTTGCCAATTGAAGCCATTCCTCGTGCTTGATTTTTCCTTCCAGGGTATTGCAGTTTAGAAAGTGCATCGAGGCAGTATTTTCATTGACCGCTCTTTCAACATCTTCGGCTGTTTCTACCGGAATTATTGTAACACCTGTATTATAAAGAGCCTGCTCGTAGCCATCATAGTGTCCTTTCTGAAGCAGCACTTCAGACTTTATTCCTGAGTCTTTAAGATTGTGAGGAATTTGTTTCACCTTTTGACGATCCAAACCTGTGAGGATACCTGCCATCCCCAATTGCAGTGCCGAGAAGGCTCCTGCAGTGACCATGGCTGCTTCGGCATGAGTCATTTGTGCAATCTTTACTCCCACTTTATCCTGCACTTCATCCAGCATGCAAAATTCTTTGGCGCTCTGGTCGATGGCATCCATAACTTCATCCTGCATCAATGAAGCACTCATAGACGTATACGTGCCGGCTGCATTGATGAAAGTTCGTATGCCAAGTTCTTTAACATAATTTCTCTTAACCACTTTCTTTGATGGAGCCGCAAGTAGTGATTCATTTGGAAGTAAACTTCCAAAGAAGGCACCTCCGAGAGGCAGTAATCCAAGGCCTTTAATTATTTCTCTACGTTTCATTTTATTAGTTTTTTATGTATAATAATAATCACTTGCTTGCGGCCCACCGCTTTATTTATCCCACCAAACCCTGGTTAATAAATTGTCACCATTTAATTCCGCAAATCCCTGGCGTTGCAGAGCTTCCAGGTAATTTGCCTGGTTTGTTAAGTTTTCAGAGTTAGGCAAAGAAAACCTTCTGAACATCTGTCCTCCGGTTACGTTGCCAGGATAGTTGACCGGAGTTAAAACCGGGTATCCTGTTCTCCTCCAATTGGCATAAATTTCATAATCGTTACCAAATAAAGTTAACCATTTTTGATCGGAAATCGCCTCCAACTGCTGATCAAAACTTCCTGCTGATGGATAGGGATTGAGTTGCAAATAATCATTAATCTGGGCATCCGTTATTGTATTAGGATGAGGAGCAATTGCAGGATAAAAGCCCCATTGCTTCATTCCATATTTTACTCCTTCGTTGTAAGCTTCTTCCGCCGTCATCCCACTATACCATCCGCGAAGAGCTGCCTCCGCCAACAAAAGATTGGATTCCGAAGGGCCCAAAATAATGATCGGTGCAGCCACACTTATTACTACAAGTGAGGGCTCCGAATAAGTGTCAAAATCCGTAGGCTTCGTGTTTAAACTTCCACTTACCATTCCTTTCTGTAGTGCGAAAGACGTATCAGCGGTATAAGAAGTTGCACCCGGTGCAGTAGGCACCCAAACGACAGAAACCACGGGAAGACGAGGATCCCTGGTGCTTTTCAGGTAATCGATAAAAGTTGCTGTATACTTGCCTCCTTCGACGTTGTCACCGCCTGGACTTATGTAGTTTCCATTCCGCATTCCAAGTGTTTGAGGGTTCATTCCACCCGGAGCATCAGCATATTTGATAAATGCGATGTCATCATTTGCTGACATTACACCGCCAGCAACAGCTTTTTGAACCCAGGTTTGAGCCATTGCAGGATCTGCATTTGAAACCCTCATTGCCAGGCGCAACATTAGGGTATAGGTAAATTTTTTCCATTTGGTTATATCTCCCTTATAAAGCAAGTCTGCGTTTCCAAACGTGGGCTTTGATGGGTCCAGTGAAGTAGCAGCTTCGTCTAACGTCTTGAACATGTCGAGATAGATATCTTTTTGAGCATCATACTTTGGAGTAAGGTTGTCTTTTCCCTGCATTGCATCAAAATAGGGAATATCACCGGCGACGTCAGTTAGTTGGTCGAATTCGTAGACTTTTAAGACCTGGACAAGTGCTTTTTTATTCACATCATCCGGACCTTGAACTGCTGCTTCAAGTTGAATGAGTCTGTTAAGTTTATCAGTATAATAGCTTTGAAAATTTGCTACTGTACCGCCGAAACTATAGAATTTGTCTCCGACGGCTGGAACCTCCTTGTACGTTGAATAATATTGCATTCCCTCGGCTATCACGGAATAGTTGTCGGCCGGCATTGCTAATATAGCACCGGTAAATAAATATGCCGGCACCGCTGTTTGAGTAGTATTAGGATCAATGTTGAGATCAGTGAGGCTTTTCTTGTTACATGAAGACAGGATTAGCGTTCCGCCCAGTACAAAAAAACATATCGCATTTGAAAATTTACTTTTCATAATTTTTTTATTCATGAGTTGAAGATTTAAAATTTGATGTTCAGGTTTAGTCCAATTTCACGGGTTCTGGGTTCACCAGTGCCGGCTGTACCGGTTGTGTTACTCACTGTTTGGGCGAACTCAGGATCTAAACCTGCTTCTTTAACCCTTTTGTCCCGATACAAAATGGCAAGATTACGGGAGACAATTGCTATGGATGCAGATTGAATTTTAACAAACTTTAGTTTATTGATTGGAAGATTGTAGCTTAAGATAAGGCTGCGAAGCTTTACAAAATCAGTGTTAAATACATTTACACTACCCGTATAATTATTACCGCGGTTGTTATAGTAAGTATCTAAAAGCGTTACAGGCCAAAGTTTAGAAAATGGAGTACCGTTTTGATCTACCCCTGTTAATTGAAGTCCACCTTCCCTGCCTGGCAGTGTTTCTTTGGTTAAGCCAAACCGGGATGCATACTGCCATAAGTTGCTGTAACCATAGGCGCCAAACTTCGCATCAATAAGGACATTCAGAGAAAATCTTTTATAATGAAAATCGTTTGTCAGTCCCATTACATATGGAGGATTCGCCACCCCGACATTTTGTCTTACGCTTTGTTCGTATCCGCTTGTCGAGTTGTAAACCTGCTGTCCCTTCGCATCTTTCAAGAACACCAGGGCCTGAAGTGTTGCATAAGGAAGGCCGACCTGCGAGATTACGCTTAAACCGGAAATTCCTGATCCTATTGTTAAGGTCGACAATCCAGGTGCAAGACTCAATATTTCATTTTTATTCCACGCCATATTGTAGCTCACATTCCATCTGAAGTCACGGGACATGGCCGGCGTTGCAGTCAGTAACAATTCAATTCCGCGATTCCTCATGGTGCCGACGTTTTGATTACCGGCGAGGTATCCTGAAGCATTCGAAATATCCGGCTGCAAAATATTGTTTGTGGTCATCCTGTCGTAATAGGTAGC
>JBDSGZ010000132.1:0-7383 GCA_039918735.1 Ginsengibacter sp. | reverse complement strand
GGCAGGATTTCTATAGAATTATAATCAATGTATCATAAAGAGTTCTTCGCTGACCGACAAAAAATCTTCGCTGACTTTTGTATCGTCACCTTAATATTTGCAATGTTGCAAAGTTGCAATGTGAGTAAAGATCCGATTCGAAATACAGCAAGACTCCTGCAAAAGGGAAGACTTACAGAAGATACCAGTTTTGTTTATTCGTTGCCATATGAAATGAAAACATGTCATCGGCTGATACAAGCCTATTTCAGTAATTTTTCTCATAAGAACCGGGCGGCACTTGATTTTAAAATGAAGCGGGGAACGAAAATTTATGCTGCTCGTGGAGGAGTAGTTCTCAGGCTCGAGAAACAATACAACAACGGAGGCCGACGGAAAAAATATAGAAAAGACGCAAACTACTTAGTCATACAGCAGAACGATGGGAGCAAATCAGGGTATTGGCATCTTCAGCACAATGGGGTTCTGGTGAATGTGGGAGACACAATCAAACAGGGACAATTAATTGCTTTAAGTGGTAACACCGGCTATAGCTTTTTGCCTCACCTGCATTTTTTAGTTTGGACAAACAAAGATGGAGGCTTCCATCAAATTCCAACGCGATTTGCAACTTCTAAAGGAACACGTTACCTGCGGCCATTAAGACGATATTGCAATCCATAAAAAGTATTGCGGCGCAAAACAGTAGCGCCCATTTTTTTCCCCGACTAACACACGAGAGTAGTTAAATAATTCCACAAGTCTCAAGAACGATTAAAGAAACATCTGTACAAACTACCTTAAAATTCATGATCATCTGCACTCGGGCCATAGCTTCCTGGAATTGGAATGTTCAACAACCTGAGATAAACACCCAATTGCGCACGGTGATGAATTATTTGGCTGAAAGAATGACGAATCATTTCATACTTGGTAAAACTGGCTAGTACTTTTTCACCCATTCGCAGCGTCCAGTTTGGTAACAAATCTTTCTCACTGGCTTTTTCCAGAGCAGCCTTCCCTTCCTGGTAGGATTTCTCAAACAGCGCCAACAACTCCTCATTATTTCCGACTTCAGTGGGCGCATAGGAATTAGCTGCAAAGTCAAGTTCCGTTGATTCCAAGCCCAGCTTTGGCCATGAAGGAAGTTCTGCAATGTGAACGGCAAGGTGCTTCATAAGCATACTTTTTTCATGAGGTCTATAATCAAAATGATTAGCCTGAACAAGCTTTAGCATCTTTCTTGTTGTTTCGGCTTCCTGTGCCATTTCTTTTAATAACAATGGTAAAATTTCCATGATGATCTATTTTAATGCAAAGAAAAGAATTATTTTTTTTAGAAAAATTTAAAAGCTTCAGTTTATGTGCTTCTCGAACAATGTAATGCTTTATTTTTGCGGCGGACAATCAGAGTACAAAACACCCTATGCCTTTCTTTGAAAAAGCCTTGGAAATTTGTCCATACGTTTTTTAAATCTTTTACACAATCTGCGTGGTTCATCACCAGTAATAACAAAATATTCTGAAGGGATTTGATTACATTTTTTTAAAATACCTGGCTGATCAATGAATAGAAAATTAATCTGTATTCCAATATTGTTAATGGCGACACTCGCGTTTGGACAGGGACCGGGCAGCTCCCAGGGATTAAAGCTTGAAAAGCTAAAAGTCTTTATCGATTGTAGTGGCACCTTTTGTGATCTGAATTATTTACGCTCAGAAATTAAGCTTGTGGATTTCCTGCGAGATAGGATAGCTGCAAATGTTCATGTACTTATTACATCGCAGCAATCAGGTGGCGGCGGAAGGAATTACCAGCTTATATTTTACGGTCAAAATTCATTTGGCAATTATATCGACACACTGCAATACACCAATGAACCAACAGCAACAGATGATGAGAGAAGGCATAAGTTGGTACACTATGTAATGATAGGACTCTCGCCGTTAATAGCTAAAACAGTTTACGGCCAGGATATCCGGCTCTCAATGAGAGTGGCGAGGGACTCAGGGCAAATTCTCTTTCCCACAAAAGACAAGTGGAACTATTGGTTTTTCAGGATCAACCTCGATGGAAATTTAAGTTATGACAAGGTGTACAAAAGCAGCAAGGTCAACACGCGATTCTCAGTGGACCGGGTGACAGACAATCTGAAACTTCAGTTTGATATTTACAGGAGCAGAGAGCGTTCTGTCTACCAATATGAAGACACAGGTGTTATCACAACAACAGAAGTCAAAAACAGTAACTATGGATTTTACAACAGCATCGTGAAAGCGATGTCACCTCATTGGAGTTATGGATACCAGCTGAGTATTAGCAACAATACTTTTTCAAATTTTAAAAGCAAACTCTACTTCAATCCCGCATTAGAATACAATTTCTTCAATTATAAAGATGTCAATAACAAGTTCTTTGTGATCCGCTACGGGTTAGATGTTACCAACAACCATTATTACGACACCACTATCTATGAAAAAACGAGGGAAGCACTTGCAGGACAAAGCTTTTCTGCGGCCATAACCTTCAATCAAAAATGGGGAACCTTTAATAGTGGAATTTCCTATCATAACTATTTCCAGGATTTCAGCCTGAATCGTATTTCTTTGAGGCTAAATCTTGAAGCCAGGATCACCGGCGCCTTGTCGGTCAGTATGTATAATTCAGGAAGCATTGTGCATGACCAAATTAATCTTGCAGGCGGTGAAGTTTCTGCCGAAGATGTACTTAGCCGTCGAAGACAACTTGGGTCTACATTCAACTTTAACTCCTACTTTGGAGTGAGCTATCGATTCGGAAGCAAGTACAACAATGTCGTGAATCCGCGGTTCGAAGGTTATGGAGGATTTTAAATCACAATAGACTTAGCCTAAAAAAAAGCCACCCCTTCCGGGGTGGGTTTACTTAATATTCAAAACAATAACTAATGATATTTTTAAAACGGAAGGAACAAATTATTATTGCTTAATTCATCACTATAACAAAGTCTATAAAGTCTCCTCTTAGGTTTTAAAGATGCCAATGCTATCATAAAAAATAACAAAGACCTGCCGTTCTCAGCGACAGGTCTTAACGTTTAAATAGGGATATAATGCGATGATCCTATGGTCCGGGAATTAATTTCTGATTTCACGCATTTCGAAAATGAAGATAACAGGGGCAAGTACTAGTTCCAAAATAACCTAAGCGTCTAAATCTTATCCTGAAAGTCAGCATCCATCGCTGGAATCCCTATTTATCAAGGATTTCCGTCTTCTCCCTTTGTGATCGCCAACTGTTTATCTTCAAATTTGCAAGAGGTTTCATGCTTCCCGTCGAAGCCTGGTTGCAAATTTCAATTGCGAATAGTTTCTTGTCCAGTCATTCTCCTGGTTCAGGTTTTTGAAAATATTTTATCCACATTTCGAACAAAGTTATTTTATCTCTGTTTAAACTTATCAAATAATCCTTTGAACAAAAAAATCGACGTTATGCTAACAAAAAATCTATTTTCCGGGCCATTCAGGATCGCTCTTCTCTCTTGTTTTATGGGAGTATTTATATTTTCATCCTGCAAAAAAGATGATGATGTAACACCGACTCCTCCAAACACGATTACAGATATCGTGTCGAAGAATAACGACTTTACTATTTTAAAAGCGGCCGTGATAAAGGCAGATCTTGCAACAACACTTAGCGGACCTGGCCCTTTCACCGTATTTGCGCCGAACGACGCAGCCTTCACAGCTTCGGGCATCAACGCCTCTGCGATTAGCCAGCTTCCTGCAGATGCGTTAAAAAATATTTTATTGTATCACACTATTCCGTCAAAAATTATGGCTGCAGATGTGCCGGCAGGTCCAAATGCGCCGGTTGTTACGGCCAACGGTGAAACAGTTTATGTGACTAAGAACGGGAATGGAGTTTTCATCAACGGTACCAAAGTTGCAACTGCTGATGTGGCCGCAGACAATGGAGTCATTCATATAATCAATGGAGTACTGTTTCCTCCGACGGGTAATATTGTAGAAGTGGCGCAAAGCGACACCACATTCTCCTACCTTGTTGCAGCCGTTCTCAGGGCAAGCCAGGGTGCTACCAATGTTGCGGACATTCTATCCGGCGCAGGCCCGTTCACTGTGTTTGCTCCAACAAATAATGCATTCCGCGGTGCAGGTTTTGCTACGATAGATGACATTAATGCCGCCCCTCCTGCTGTGTTAACCGGAATACTTACCTACCACGTTATTGGAGCTAGAATTTTCTCTTCAGATTTAGTGGAAGGCGCTATGCCAGCTACTGTCAACGGAGGAACCGTTAAGATTGGACTCAATCCTTCAGCTTCTGTTAAAGGCAATAGCAATACTTCAGCTTCTAATATTATTGTTGCGAACATAATGGCCACTAATGGAGTCATTAATGCAGTGGACCAGGTGTTACTTCCATAGCAGTTAAATAATCGGAAATCACCTTTTTTCTAATGCCGGACCCTTTGTAAAAAGATCCGGCATTTCTTTTATAATATCAATTGCAGCGATGTTTACGCCAATCAAAAAGTCTTCGGTAAAGTTTGGAAACAATGCTGGCGCAGATAAAATATTTCCACTTTATTAAATGTTCATTAGAAATATTTTTGCTTCCGTCATTTCGCTTGGCGTTATTTATTTTTGCAATAAAAGCTTATGTTTTATCGAAGAAGTCTCATCGCTATTCTGACTACAGCAATTTTATTATCTATCGATTTGCCAACATCAGCACAGGCAAATATTTTTTTTGGTAAAAAAGAAATAGTTCCAACAATTCCTCCAAAAAATGAAAAGATGAGGATCATTATCGTAAGCGATGCGGCGAATGAGATCGATGATGTATGGGCAATAGCATTGGCCATTCTTTCGCCGGAGCGATTTAAAATTGAAGGCTTTGTTGGAAGTAATTTTGATCACACGAATATCGCTGAGGGACATAAAAGCATAGAAGAATCTGTTGACGTAATAAAAACAATTTTAGCAAAAGCAGGAATGACGCAGAAGTATCCGGTACTTGCCGGCGGAGATCCTATGCAATATGAATTTGCACCGAGCGGCTCTGAAGGTGTGAACTTCATTGTTAAAAAAGCATTGGAAGGATCAAGCAAGGATCCTTTGTGGATCATTGGATTGGGCTCAGCAACTGATTTGGCTTCAGCTTATCTCAAAGAGCCATCCATTGCAGACAAAGTGGTTATATTCTGGCACGGCCGCACCGAAGAGACCTGGCCATTTCGTGCTCATAACTATAACGTGAAAGGCGACATGCATGCAGCCAGGATGTTATTCCATTCACCTTTGCAATTAGTATTATTTGATACTGGCACAAAACTTTCTGCAGGAACATTAGAAGAATCACAGAAGAATGTGAAACCCTATGGAGCACTCGGAGAATATCTTTATGATTATCGTTTGAAGAATGCCTATTTTTCGGATCCGAAAAAAGGATATTTCGATTTGGGAGATATTGCAGTGCTAGTTGATCCCGACCTTGGGAAATGGCAGGAAACGATCTGTCCAACTATCACAACATACATGGATTATAATTTCTACAACACTAATGGAAAATTTCTGCGGTGCTATGACATTAACCGGGATAAAACCTTTGAGCTGTTTTACAAAAAATTAAAAGAAAGCAATCTTCCAAAATAGCAGCGTCTTTCTTACCGAAACAATTCCGTCACGAAGCTTCAATTTGAAGTGAACACTGATCATGGGAGAATATTTATTTTTCAAAAAGTTCTGTTAATGCGATTGAAATGAAAATTCTTTCTCACTACTTTTGATTTCAACTCTTCAATCTTCAATCGAAACGATAGCATATTTATACATTCCTGAAACTTAAAAGTTAGAACGGAAGTAGAGCGCTTAGGATAAATATGTAACAGATTTTTTTATCCATAAATCAATCGTTTTGAAATCAGCATTTCACCGTTTTTTAATTTTCTGTGCAGGTTCCGATGAGGACATCCTAGAGAAATGTCCCCGTTCAGAACACATCAAGCATGCGGGTTTTGGCGCCTTGGTCCTCGTACCGGCCACCCTGGGTCTATTCTCCATGACCTATGCCATTTCAACTTTTGTAGATAATCCCTATTTGTATTTTCTCGCCGGCATCACCTGGGCTTTTATTGTTTTTATCTTCGACAGGTTTATCATTTCATCATTCCGTAAAAAAGGTTCTGTTGCGAAAGACATTACCTCGCTCACATTTTTGTCGAGGATTATCTTTTCCATATTTGTTGGGATTGCAGTAGCGCATCCACTCGTTCTTTTATATTTCCACGAAAACATAGAAGTGAATATGAATGAAGTGGCACACGCAAAAATTGACAGTATAGAAAACGTTTACCAGTTACAAAGAAAAAGTTTACAACTTGAGAGCGATACGATCAACAGGAATCTTCAGTCTTTGTCGGATACCATTCACATGCAGGAAGGAATTTTGCATGATGAAATTAAAGGAGTTGTTCGCAATGATGACCGAACCACCGGCAAAGCGGGTGAAGGACCCACTTTCAAATATGACACTGCGTATCTCAACAGGCTTTATATTGACCTCGCTGCAAAAAGAGCCGCAAATGAATCTAAAAAATCGTTCAACGATATCGCAGTTAGCAAGCTGGATTCAGCACAAGCGTTCAAGATAAACCGTTTGACTTTCAGCCATGACTATCTTGAACGTGAGAAAGCACTAAGCAGATTATCAGCTTCAAATGATATTATCAGAATCACCACATGGTTCCTGATTCTCTTTTTTATTCTCATCGATATTCTCCCCGTCACATGGAAGGGACTGACAACAAAGGGCCCATACGATGAATATCTTAATGAAACGGAATTAAGAATTCACAATGAAGTACAGGAAAAAATAATCGATTCCGAAACTAGATTGGAAATCCACAAACGAAACAAAGAAAGAGAACTGCTGACCCACTCCGAGAGCATGAAGGCTGATGGATTTTATAACTGACGAATAATTGCTTCCGGGTATTGGTCCAGGGAGATTGCCACAGAGTTTTCTTCAATCTGATTTCTATCACAAACACTCCACGAGAAAACTTTTCGCAATGACGGAGTGTTTAGATAAAACGTGTTCGAATACACTCTATCCCAATTTGTTCAGCCACATCTTTGAGACTCGCTCCCAGCCAGTATACGACCCAGACTAGTCACGTCTTTGCCAGCCGCTAGTAGAAACTTTTCGAATAAATAAGTACTGCCGCGGCGAAGCAATCTCCTTGGAATCATTCCTTCAAATAGATCGTAATTATTGGGATCAATGACAAATCCTTCGACCAGGGGCATACAATGGGAGAAGTACTGTATTTTCAGTATCAATATGAACCGCGGCGGATTTGCATATATTATAACTACTCAATATAATACTGTATTATA
>JBDSGZ010000131.1:0-10025 GCA_039918735.1 Ginsengibacter sp. | reverse complement strand
GCTATATACGCGGGCTCGCAGAATCTGTAAGTAAAGAAGCAAGCAAAGGATGACCACCAGTTCAACAAGATGAATTTGTATAAAATGCCATTTAAAATTCATAAAAGGGATAACTTTTTTCAGCAGTAGTTTTAATTCCGGGGACTGTTTCTACAGTCCCCGATTTATTTTACAAAAAGAATTACACGTTTTTCATTTTAAAAATCCGCTCGTTTATTTTACAAAAAAAATAAAGCTTGTAGGGGTAAATTCTTTCTCAAACGTATTACCCTGTATTACCCAAATTCACAGGTACCATATCACGGTTGCAATTTTCTTTACGGTTCCTGGTTACGCTGTTGATTAATTAAAACGTCGCAATAATAAATACGATTGTTCAATTTCAATCAAGAAACTTAAAACTACTAGTCATATGAGATTCAAAAAAAAACATCCCCCCTTTTTCTTCTTATCTTCAATTCCAAGCCTGTCTTTCTTTAGAAAATAATTTCTAATTCAGGCTAATCCATCAACTTATTTAATAACCATTAACTGCTTCTATTATGAGAATCGATTGTATTAAATCCAGGGCAAGGTTTATTGTCCTGATGTCTTCCGCTTTGATCTTATTTCAGAAAACATCTGTTGCACAAACAAAAACCGGTTCAGTAAAAGGTTTAGTAGAAAACAACTTAGGAGTTCCCGTTGGAGGAGCTTCCGTTATAATAAAAAGCAAGAAGACGAATTTCGTCTCCGGTGCTAACACCGACAGTTCAGGTACTTTTTCATTCAGCCAAATTCCAGCGGGAGGGCCCTATATTTTCACTATTTCAAGCGTGGGCTACGAGGATCAAACTTTACCAGGCTATAATATAAAAGCCGATGGTGCGCTCTCCCTTGAAGTAAAAATGGTGGAGAATGTTACCACGCTGGATCAGGTGGTAGTGATCGGTTATGGGACACAAAAGCGTAAAGACCTCACAGGCTCCGTGTCTTCTGTTTCTGAAAAGGATTTTGCGGACATGCCTGTAGCCAATCTTGATGAGGCTTTAGCCGGACGGGTTCCCGGTCTGGATATTCTCAGCGATGGCGGAAGGCCGGGAGATGGGTCTAATACATTACTTCGTGGCCAACGATCTTTTACAGCTTCAAATGACCCCCTGATTATTTTGGATGGTATGCCTTATTATGGGAGCATCAACGATATTAATCCATATGATATAAGTTCCGTCGATGTATTGAAAGATGCCTCCTCCACAGCAATCTATGGGTCGAGAGGTGCGAATGGTGTAATTATCATTACCACAAAACGCGGAAAAACGGGGGCACCAAGGATACGATTTGAAACCTATGCCGGAACGCAATTGCGATATGGACGAATCCCCTATGCGAACGGAGTTGAATATGCAGAATGGGGCCGCGAAGCATTCAGAGCCCAGCCGGGTGGCTATCCTTATCCGGATATAAATGCCCATTATGATTCTGTCATCTTTGATGTTATAGAATTGAAAACTGTACTTGCCAAGGGAGAGGGATTGGATTTCCAGGATTTGCTTTTCCAAAATGGCAATCAGCAAAAACACCAGATAAGTGTGAATGGGGGAAACGAGTCTGTGAAATACAATTTCGCTGCAAACTATTTCAAGCAGGAAGGTCTCATGCCCGATGATATTTTTAGTCGCATGACTTTACGGTCAAATCTCGATTTCACTTTATCAAAAAGAATTACGGCAGGAACGTCGATTCAATTGAGTTATACCGACAAATCAGAGAAAAGCAATCCGAGTGCATTCAACAGCGCGATCAATGGAAATCCGTTGGGACAGATATATGAAGATGATGGCGTCACTCCGCGATTCGCATTAACTACTGATGGCCTGGAGCTGAACCCACTTGCAGATTATGTTTGGGATTCGCATAGAGGCGCCGGCAAAAGATGGGGCGTCTTTATCAATACTTATGTGCAGGCAAAAATCACCGATCATCTCACTTATCGCCTCAACCTCGGAGAAAATTTCAAACTAAATACACAAAAGCAATCTGATGGTTACTATTCTTTAGCCCGCAATCTTGGATTACCGACTGCCAGCATTGATAACCGTGTTGATAATTTCAAAATATACGAAAGCACTTTAACCTACGATCAAACAATTAAAAGCGATCATCACATTACGCTTACAGCAGTACAAGGCTTTCAAAAATCAAGAACTGAAACGAGCGGAGCAGGAGTAAGCGACTTGCCTTACGAGCCTTCGAGATTTCAAAATATTGGAAGCGCGAATCTCGTGAGCTCGGTGAGTTCCGACTTATCCGAGTGGTCACTGGCCTCCTATGTCGGAAGACTATTTTATGGATATAAAAGCAAATACCTGATCACGCTTTCCGTTCGTGCAGATGGGGCATCCCAATTTTCACCAGGCCATAAATGGGGCTATTTTCCTTCTGCTGCTATCGCATATAGAATTTCCCAGGAATCTTTTATGAAGCCCACCGAGAGTTGGCTTTCCGATTTGAAAATAAGACTGAGCTATGGCGTCACGGGTAACCAAGCCATTAGCCCTTACCAGACACAAGGCAGTCTTGGAAGAACAACGTATTCATGGAATGAAGCTGCAGCCTTCGGATACAGGCCGGCAGCTCTTTCAAATAAAAATCTGAAATGGGAAAGCACCGAGGTATATAACCTGGGATTGGATTTTGCCTTATTTGATAACAAGATTAGTGGTAACCTTGAACTCTATAACACGAACACCTACGATTTGCTGATGTTCAGAAAACTGCCAGTAACCTCAGGCTACGACCAGGTTTTAGAAAATGTGGGAAGCACTAATAATAAAGGTTGGGAACTTGGATTAAGGACATCGAATATCAGCAGAAAGAATTTCAAATGGAATTCAAATTTCTCGGTGTATGGAAATCATACCAAGATTGTCACACTGTATAACGGCAAAATAGATGATATCGGAAACGGCTGGTTTATTGGGCAGCCGATTTCTGTTTATTACGATTACAAAAAAATTGGAATCTGGCAAACTGACGAAAAAACTTCCGCATCCAGCTACGGCCGCGATGTGGGCCAAATCAAAGTGCAGGATCTAAACAATGACGGAAAAGTTTCTGCGGACGACAGAATGATATTGGGCAACCGGGAACCTGATTTGGTGTTCACCGTTACCAATCAATTTACCTATAAAAACTGGGATCTTTCATTCCTGGTGAATGTCAGGTGGGGAGGAATGACATCGGTAGGTGCATTTGCACCCTATGCTAAAAAGCGTTACAATAAAATCATCTTCGACTATTGGACTCCTACAAATCCAACGAACGATTATCCAAGACCAAACCAACTGTATGAGGGAAGCGGCCTGGACGGAAGCACGTTGACCTATCGCGATGCCAGCATGATAAGCTTGCGCACATTGTCTCTCGGCTATACCATTCCGCCTTCTTTGCTCTCCAGGGTAAGTATCGCAAATGCGAGGGTATACTTTTCGGGCGAGAACCTTCTTTACTGGACAAAATCAGAGTTAAGAAAGTTCAACATGAGAGCAAACTGGTATGGGGATGTTCAAACGTATCCGGCAGTTAGAACGCTCGTATTGGGAATCAATATTGGTTTATAAATAAAAAATTCAACAATGAAAAATATACGAACTATATGTGTTTTGGGATTTTCTTCAGCATTTTTACTGTTGGGATGTTCCAAGCAACTCGAAGAGAAAAATATAAGTGCTCCTGTTGCAGATTCATATTATAAAACTCCACAGGGATTCAAAGACTTGATAAATTCCTGCTACACCCAAACGCGATCTCAAATGAATGGAGATGCTTTGGCAATGTTCATTTATGGTACAGATCTTTGGACTAACGCGTCTGATGCTGCCGCTAATGAGTTCAATTCATATCTGCCTGCTTTGCAGCCTGCGAACAGTATCGTCTACAACCTGTGGGCTGGATATTACCTCGGGATAGCAGCTTGCAATACGGCAATTTCCCGGGCACCTAAAGTGGAGGGTATGACCCAGGATGCATTGGATGCAAAAGTTGCTGAAGCCTATTTTCTACGTGCCTGGTATTATCACGTACTGGTAATGCAATTTGGAGACCTTCCTCTTAAAACTGAAGAAGTGACGGAGGTGGAAACTACCGCCACCAGGGCTCCGCAGGCTGAAGTTTACAAGCTGATTATAGCGGATCTTTTAAAAGCCGAACAGTTTCTTCCGCCATTGCAACCGGATTGGGGACGTGCAACCAAGCCTGCAGCAGAAGCTTTGTTGGCGAGAGTCTACCTTACTCTAAATCAAAATGCAGAGGCTGCAACTTTTGCAAAAAAAGTGATTGACGATTATAGTTTTGATCTTCTTCCAGACTACGCTGATATCTGGGATATCAACAACCGGAAAAATGCCGAAATCATATGGTCCATCCAGTTTTCTCAAAATGCGCGGTTAAATATTCCCGCAAGTACCATTCATTTATATTTCACACCACGCTATGATCTGCAGCCGGGAATGACAAGAGCGCTGCAATATGACCGTCCTTATCCAAGATACATGGCCACCCGTTTCTATTTTGACCTGATGCAATCTAATCGTTGGAGAGATTCCCGCTACGATAAAAGCTGGAGAGAAACCTACTTTGCAAATTATGCTCCTACCATGCCTCCTGGGATGAAACTTGGCGATACCGCTTATATCGTTGTTCCGTACGTTGTGCCACAGAGTGTGAAGGATTCAAAACCATATAAAATCATAGATATAAATACTTTTTACAACGGAGAAAATACCATTGGCAACCTGCAGATATATCCTAAACTAAAAAAGTATGACGATCCGAACAGGGCATCAATCAATGCATCAGAAGGAACACGGGATATAATAGAATTCAGGCTTGCAGAAATGTATTTGATTGCTGCGGAAGCATTGATGAAGGAAGGAAGACCATCAGAAGGATTAGGGTACTTAAATGCAGTGAGAAAGCGTGCCGCATGGCCCGGAATGGAAGCTGATATGATCGTTCCGGAAGACAGTCTCACCATCGACTTCATATTAAATGAAAGGGCACTGGAACTGGGAGGCGAGAGACTTCGTTGGGCGGATCTAAAAAGAACAGGCAAGCTCATTGAAAGAGTGAAATTATATAATCCTAAAGGCCGCGATAACATCCAGGATAAACATTTGCTACGCCCTATTCCGAGCGAGATGATAGACCGCCTTACGAATAAAGCAGATTTCCAACAAAACCCGGGATATTGATAAGTGAGACCCTGGGAGAGGGATGGAAATTTATACGAATTCACATTGATACAGGAAGTCGATTACCGGAAAGTAAAGTTTGTTTCATCTTGAAAAAGAAATTTTCAGGTGCTGCTCACACACGGTAAAAGACATACAGATATCTAACTATTTTTTGGCGGATTTCCCTTAGCTTCATAGCTACACATAAACAAACTAACAATGTCATTATTTCAATTCTATTTTTTATGAAAAAGAAAATTTTAGTAATTATTCTCTTTTACTTCTGCATCGGAAATATTTCAATTGCCCAAAGCGTCACATGGCCGAAAGAGAGCATCATCGCATTAACACCAGAATGGAAGGGCGAAAGGTTTGCCGACGGACGACCAAAGATTCCCGATGAACTTTTGGAAAGGTTAAAGGGAGTTTCAATGGAAGAAGCCTGGGCCGCATTGCGCAACGCTGGTTATCAAAACCAGTTTGAGAATTTTAATGGCTACGCAGAAAATCCCTGGATCATATTACATCCGGATGAACCAATGACGGGCAGAGCTGTGACAGCACAGTACATTCCGCTTCGTCCCGATCTTCAGAATTATGTGCAGGATCAGGGGAAGAAAGAAAAAAATCCGCTGAAGATCACGAACTCCTCTCCGATCAATATTTTGCAGGATGGCGATGTGTACGTTGCGGATGGCTATAACAAAATTATAGATGGTACGCTGATTGGCGATAACCTTGGCAATGCAATTGCGGCTGGCTCCAAAAGAGGTTTTATCTTCAATGCTTCAATAAGAGATATGGAGGGCAATCTAAAAATCAAAGGATATAATGGATGGTTTAGAGGGTCTGATCCTTCTGCGATTTCGCAAATGATGTTATCAACAATCAATGCTCCCATCAGAATTGGCAGAGCCACTGTTTTACCGGGTGATGCGGTTCTTGCAAAAAATACCGGCGTTATGTTTATCCCGGCATTCCTTGTTTCTGATCTCGTCTTATCCGGAGAATACACCCATCTGCTGGATCAATTTACTTTTGAAAGAATTAAGGATAAAAAATATGAATACAAAAATGAAGGCTTTGTTGGAGGCTGGACTGAAGTGATCAACAATGATTTTCTCAACTGGCTAAAAAATTATCCAACCCTGCCAATGCCAAGGAAAGACCTTGATGAATACGTCAAAGCTCATCCTCACAGTATAGCAGGCCAGGAGAAAGAAGAGGTCCCTCAGAAAAAGAAAAATTAATATTAATTCTAAAAACGATAAAAATGAAAATTGCTGGTTTATCACTGTGTTTTATGTTTTGCTTCGCTGCTGTCAATGCTCAGCGGGTTGGCTCTACACCTGAATATATAAAAGCCCTTACGTCAAGATATCAAGGTGAACGGTCTGCGGATGGCCGACCCAAGATTTCCGATGACCTGGTAGATCGTCTTAAAAATTGCACACTTGAACAGATATGGGGCTATCTCTACCGGAAAGGCTTCCACAACCAGGTAGAGAAAAACTGGAAAATTTTAAAACCAGGCGAAACGATGGTTGGAAGGGTGGTAACCGCACAGTTCATGCCCGCACGTCCCGATCTTGATTCCCTGGTAAAAGCACAGGGTAAAGAAGAAGGTCGCTCACAGCACGGAGGTATCAATATCTGGCCAATCGACATCCTCACCAAAGGCGATATTTATGTGGCTGATGGATATGGAAAAGTGAAGGACGGCACATTGATAGGGTCGAGTTTAGGAAATGCTATCTACGGTAAAACAGGAAATGGTGTCATATTTAATGGATCAATTCGCGATATGCAGGAATTAAAAGACACAAAAGGTTTCAATGCCTGGATCAAAGGAGATGATCCATCTTACATAAAAGATATGACACCCACTTCCATCAATGCACCGATCAGGATCGGTGAAGTAACAGTCTTCCCCGGCGACCTCGTTTTTGCCAATGATTATGGAGTGGTTTTTGTTCCCGCATACCTCGCAGAGCCACTCGTGGTTGCTTCAGAAATGACTGGCCTGCGGGATGAGTTTGAAAGATAGATGTTGCAACTTGGAAAATATCCCTCCGGTGAAGTCCACGGAGAATGGGCTGATAAGATAAAAGATGAGTTTAGAACCTGGTTTGGTAAATACCCAAAGAAAACAGCAATCACTTTAAAGCAGATTAATGAATACCTCGAGAAAGAGCATGAATAAAACAAATTGTGCATTTCATTTTCTGTTTTCAAAAAAATGCATATTACTTTTTACAGCAACTTTTAATTATAAATACTAACGACTAAAATTTTTAAAACAAAAATGAAACCTGGAAAAATAAGATCGCACATTTTGAGCCTGTTCGTTGTGTCAATTTTAATCTCTTTTAATTCTGTTACTGCCCAAACAATTCCTAAAGAAGAATTAATCTTCTTAACGTCAGAGTGGAAAGGAGAAAGATTTTCTGATGGCCGTCCGAAAGTTCCGGACGATTTACTGGAGCGTGCAAGGCACGTAGGAATAGATGATGCATGGACGGTATTAAAAAACGAAGGATATGTAAACCAGTTTGAAAGTGGCTGGAAGACTGTTAATGATGAGCTTGTGATAGGGCGTGCTGTGACCGCGATGTTTATGCCTTCACGCCCCGATGTGGAGAAGGAAATTAAGGATCGTGGAATATCTAAGCAAGGTAGAAAAGGAAATACGAACGCATGGCCAATCGACGTGTTGCAGAAGGGAGATGTGTATGTAGCAGACGGGTTTGGGAAAATTAACGGAGGCACACTAATGGGATCAACTCTTGGAAATTCTATCTATAGTAAATCCGGAAATGGAGTTGTCTTTAATGGTGCCGCCCGTGACCTTGGAGGATTGTCAGACATCAAAGGTTTCAATGCATTCGTCCGTGATTTCCATCCGTCCTTTTTAGAAAATATGGTTCTAATGGGTTTAAATACTCCTATCAGGATCGGTGGTGCAATCGTGCTTCCAGGGGACCTTGTGATTGGAGATCGCGAAGGTGTTCTTTTCGTTCCGGCCCATATGGCCGAACAAGTAATCAGCACTGCTGAATTTGTTGATCGCAAAGACCAGTTTGGTTTTGAAATGGTAAAGACTGGTAAATACACCACTGGACAGATCGACAGCCAGTGGACCGATGAAATAAAAACTGCTTTTCTTAACTGGCTCGAAAAACATCCGGAAATAGGCAAAATGACTAGAGCCGAACTTGATAAGGTGATGAGTAAAAGAACCTGGTAAAAAACGGGGTTGAAGATCGTTACTTCATTTTTGTTTGTATGAACAAGATTTTTCTTTTCATATTCGTTTTCATTGTGTTCATTTGTGAAAATAAGGCCCAGGGAAAATATCTCAAGGCGCTCGCTTCTCCGGTACTTTTTGAAGGCAACGATTCTGTTGCTTTTCGTGATCCGGCAGTTTTATATCATCAGGATTCCTTCTACCTTTTCTTTACTTATGTAAAAACAAAAGACGATAAGGTTTATTCCTATACTGCTATGAGCAGTTCGAAAGACTTGGCTAATTGGTCGCAATTAAAAATATTGACTCCCGAAGATCAGGCGAAAGATTATTCAAGTCCCGGCAACGTAATACGTTTTCAAAACGAATGGATAATGTGCCTGCAAACTTATCCGCGTCCCAACTACATGAAGGAAGAGATGCCTCGGTTCGGGAATAGTGATGCCCGACTCTATATCATGCGCAGCAACGATCTGAATCGCTGGTCGGAGCCCGAACTACTCAAAGTAAAAGGCGACAGTGTTTCTTTTAAAGAGATGGGCCGAATGATAGATCCATATCTGATAGAAGACAAAAATGAAAAAGGTAAGTGGTGGTGCTTTTATAAGCAAAACGGAGTAAGCATGTCCTACACCTATGATTTCAAAAATTGGAATTATTCAGGCCATATAACAGCAGGAGAAAACGCTTCTGTACTCTACGAAAACAACGAGTACATTTTATTTCATTCACCGAAAAATGGCATTGGCGCAAAGCGCTCACAAGATTTGCAGCACTGGAGGGGCTGGCTTCAACCAACGATTCTGGGCCAGAAAGATTGGCCCTGGGCAAAAGGAAGAATCACAGCCGGCACTGTTATCAATTTGTGCAAGTACAAAAACTTTGGTAAGTATTTGATGTTCTTCCATGGATCTGGTCCCCTTACGGAAGAACAGGGAGACTTCGACAAAAATGCTTCAATTGGACTAGCATGGAGTGATGACATGTATCATTGGAACTGGCCTAGGTAAATGAATTCACTGACTCTCTTTCAAGCTCGTTGCAAAAGCCGTGACAATTCCATCGTCCAGATTTTCTTTCTCACGCAATTGTTTTCTTCTAAAATAGAAATAGACCAGCACTCCGGCAATCATAATACCAACAAAAATCATAAATATAAATATTCCCACTTTTCATTTCTTTATTAGGGTGAATTCAACATTACGCCTTTTCTTTTTCAAAAACTGTGCTTAAAAAGATGCAATTTCTTTCAAACATCTACTGTCAGGAATAGACAATCAGGGATAATAAAAAGTCGCTCCTGAAAAAAAAATCCTACATTCATATTAATTTCAAACACGGATATTTCATCTATTCAACAACCTTAAATCTTATAAAATGAAAAGGAACCTTCTAAAGAAAATTTCAAGCATCGGGCTGCTTAGCATTATGCTCCTGGCATTTCAGTCTTTTGTTTCTAATGATGATCCCAAAACAGTTACAGGAGAAATTCTCGACATGAAATGCTACATGGCCTCGGGAGCTCATGGCGACGGACATAAAGAATGCGCCGCGACTTGTAT
>JBDSGZ010000130.1:0-9703 GCA_039918735.1 Ginsengibacter sp. | reverse complement strand
TATATTACGACTCAAATGTTTTTTGACAATAAAAAATATTTCGACTTTGTGGCAAAGTGCAGAGCTCTTGGTATAGAACTTCCGATTATCCCGGGATTAAAACCAATTACAACCAAGAAGCAATTGTCTGTGCTGCCAAGAACTTTTCATGTAGAAATACCAACAGAACTTAGCAACGAAATATTGAAATGTAAGACCGACGCTGATGTGGAAATTGTTGGTACAGAATGGCTGCTGCACCAATCGAGAGAGCTTAAAAAGGCCGGTGTACCTGTACTTCACTATTACACGTTGGGTAAACCGCACGTAGTTGCAAACGTAGCAAAAGAATTGGTTTAATTATTTATCGCGAGAAGTAATCTAAGGCAGGTTATAAAGATTTTAGAACGCTCTCATTCACCTTAACAGGATATTTTTTCTTCAACTGATCTATCCATTTGTTTTCCAGTAAAACCTGGTAGTCATTTATTACCAGTCCACGGGCATCTTCAAATTTCCTTTGCTGGTTTTCGGGATACACGCGAATGAGTTGAGAGAAAACTGTAGTTCCATCGCCCTCATTCGTTACCGGTTGCGTCACGAGACCAGCCCTAAAGTTAGTTCGGTCAACTACCGGAATCTGGCTCAATTCAAAGCGTCCTGAGTCCGCCTGGACTTGAGTTGGATTCTCCTTCATTATCTCATGCCATGTTTTTTCTTCCTTTACTTGCTTCATAATCCTGCTGGCAATTTCTGCATTCGCAGAGGAATAAAGAATAGCGTCGGCACTGGCATCCCAGGTATATTTGTTCTTGTGCGCCAGATAATATTTTAACAAGCCGGCGCTGTCAGCCGAAGCCTTTGCCCAAACTTTTCTTTCCATTATTTCGAATAACATATTCCCTTCCTTGAACTCCTTCAACTGATATTTGAAATCAGTATTAAAACTTTCGAGTCGCTTCCGATAGTTTTCCGTGGCAGCGGTAGTGATGTAATTATGCAACTGTTCGGCATTGCGCGGCTGTTGCTGGTTAACAGTTGCCTGGCCAGTACTTTTTAAATATTCGAGCCAATCTCCAATAGTTCGTTTCTCATTATCAAAAGAAAAAAGAATGGTTTTAGCAGAAATATTTCCTTCAGTAATTTTTTTATTGGCTGTAAAAGAGCTGTCTTTAATTTTCCATAACGTGGCCTCACTTACCAAAGGATTTTTTCTAAAACTAATTTTAGCAAGTATCTCTTTTACAAATTTTTCTTTCGCTGTTTCAATCCTGCTGTCATTTAAAACCTGCTGACGCAAATTCTCCATAAAGTCTTCATCCGGATTATTAACAGGTACAGGCGAGCCGGAGATTCTCTTTAAAATGTGATAGCCATATTCGGTTTGAAAAGGTTCTGAGATGTCTCCGTCTTTTTTCAATGAAAAGGCGGCACTTTCAAAACCTCCATCAAATTTTGCCACACCAAATTCCGGGAGAATCCCACCATTCATATAGGTCATCTTGTCATTGCTGTAGGTTTTAGCCATTTCGCTAAAATCTGCTCCTGATTTCAATGCTTTGTAAACTGAGTCAGCATGATGTTTCGCCTGCTCTTTCAAAAAATTGTTTCCCGCAGGAACTGCAAATAAGATTTGCGCGACAGTGATTTTTCCAACTGCGGGTCTTTCCTCTTTATTCTTAAAAATGTGCCACCCTTTTGTTGAACGCATTGGCTTGCTTGTTTCGCCGGGATGCAAATCATACACGATGTTTTCATATTCGTAAGGAAGAGTAAAAACCGTTACGAAGCCTAAATCATTACCCTGCACTGGTGCAATTTCCCGTTTGACTTTTTCAAGAATTTCTTCATAGTTCGTTTTTCCTTCTTTCAATTCATCGTACACTTCATTAATAGCTTTGTATGCTTTCAATGTATCGACCGGAAGCATCTTATTGTTTATTGCAATGTAAAAATGCAGTGTATGTATATCTTTTTTGCTTCGCTGATAGGCTTCTCTTGTTAAGGCCGCTACCTGCTCATTGTCTTTTAAATATCCCTCTTCGATCTGAGATCTGAAATTTTGTAAATCGGCTTTAAGTGAGGGAAGCGTATCAAGGTGGAGATCTTCTGCTGCCTGGACTTTTAATTTAAATTTTATGAAAAGATCAAGATAATCCTGTAAGTCTTCCTTGGTATTCGTCGCAGTTTTATTCTTGTTGTAAGCTTTTAGGAATTCCTCCTTACTCACCGGATGATTTCCATAGGAAAAAAGAACTTGTGACTGTGCCATGGTGATTGCAAGAAGAAATGTCGCAAGGAGAATTAATTGTTTCATTAAAAATCAATTTACCAGGAAAAAGGATACCCGGGCATTTCCAATATTTTAGATTTTTGTTTGGAAGCTAAGAGTTCAAAAACCGTTAGCTGGCTTTCGTAACATTGACACTTCTTATTTCTGTTCATTTTTTATTTTCAGTAAATCATCCAATTGCTCAATGGTTAGCTTTTTCGCGATGATTCTTTTGTGTTTGTCAAGCAGGTACAAGGTTGGTGTTTGTATCACATCATACAATTGCTTGTAGGACGGCTTTTTTGCATCGTCAACCGACTTTCTTTGTTCCTCTGTTTGATAAACGTTTGTCCAGCTTTGCAAATTGTTTTTATTGATAAAATCCTTCCACTTGTCCCGTTCTTTGTTTTCCGTAAGCACTGCGTAAATTTTTACCCCCTCATCTTTCCATTTGGCAATGTAAAAAGAATCCATTCTCGGAAGCTCATGCTGGCAATGGCTGCATGTAGGATCCCAAAAGCATACAATGGTAAACTTCGCTTCAAGATTGTATAGTGAATGCTGCACTCCTGCGGTATCAACCATGTCGAGATCGGGAGCCTGCTCTCCGATGAGGTTCGACATAAGCATGTATGCCCTGTTGGAGATGGCCGTCAATTGTTTTTCATTCAGCCAGGAAGAGATTCCCTTTGAATGGTATTTATTAAAAAGATGCACAAACACTGCATCCTGCCCCATGTATTTTGGATTGATGTATTCATCAGTGAGCCAGTTAAGTAAAAATTTATACATACCCGGAGATATCCTCGCTCTTAGCAAAAGATAATCGGCCTCCCTGATTATTGAATCGGGGGCCGGCGGAACCACCTCTCTAAAATATTTTTCCATTTTGGGTAAAAAGAACGGAGTGCGAATGATCCTGTCATCCGTAAAATCTATCCCGTCCCAATAATGCTTTTTATAATAAAAATAATTATTGACTGAGTCTTCCCTGGTGACGGGCCTGGCCATAGATACGCCAGGTTCCTTCATACTTTTGAGCAGGGAAGCTAACATTGACTCAGGATTTTCCTTGATCAACTTCTCGCGATACTCATTTAATTCCTTATTTAGTGCTTTGGACTTCTCTTCGTGCATATTGCTATCCGCCCTGGTCCTGGATTTTTTAAATGCTTCCATTTCGTTTTGCATTTCGTTTCCTTTGGAAGCAACATATTTCTGATATTGCTGAAATAGTTTGTTTGCCGCCGATCCGGTTACCGTTGTTTTATTGAGCAGATCACTGGTATCAGCATCTATGGAGATTTCCTGCTCTTTACCCACTAAAAAGTCATATAGTTTATTTTTTCCGGGGAAAACGATTGCATAAACTCCGGGTTCCAATTTTGCATTTTTTTGAAAAACTGCGATGCCTTTGTTATTAATCACTGCAGAGTCTTCAACGTTCATGCTTTTCCCATAGTAATAAATCAGGTAGGTTAGCCCGTCCTTGAAATTTGGCGTATGCAGCGTTACCTTGTAGCCCTGGCAATGTCCTGTGGAAATGACGGACAGCAAAATAGAAAAACTTATAAGTAGTTTCATGTTTTTAAAAGTAGTGACAAAAGTATTCAAATTGGATTTATGTGATTTGCCAGGTTAGATACTTAACATTTTATAAGGCAGGAATATTGTAAAATCTTTTGGGGGATTTGAAGCAAATTTTAATTTCAAAGTTTTGATTGAATTGAAAAAATGAAGAAAGCCAAAAAGCGAATAGTAATTGAAGATTTTCCGGTTACAGGCTATGCGGCCCAAGGGAAGTCTGTCGGGCGGCTGAATGGCAAAGTTATTTTTGTGGAAGGTGCGGTACCAGGAGATATCGTGGATGTATTGCTGCTAAAAAGCAAAAAAGATTGGGGCGAGGGCAAAGTGATCCAGGTAAAGGAGTTTAGTAAAGAACGGGTAAACCCCTTCTGCGTCCATTTTGGTATATGCGGTGGTTGTAAATGGCAAATGCTGCCATACGAAAAGCAGTTAGAATATAAAGAGCAGGAAGCCAGGGAAGCTTTTAGGAGAATTGGAAAGCTGGGTGAAATTCAAATGGTACCCATCATCGGTTCTGAGAAAACAATTCATTACAGGAATAAACTTGAGTTCACTTTCAGTAATAAAAAATATTTGCCAAAGGCGCAATTGGAAGAACTTGGAGACGAGGAATGGCCGGGTGGAGCATTGGGTTACCATGTGCCGCGACTGTACGATAAAATAATTGACATTTATGAATGCTGGCTGATGGACGATGTGAATAATAAGATCCGCAACAGTATTCGTGATTTTGCTACCGAAAACAACTATAGCTATTACAATATAAATGATCATACCGGCTGGCTCCGGAATATTGTGATCCGGAATTGTGAATCAGGCGAACTGATGGTGAATCTGGTTTTTGGTTACGATGATAAAAATGAGCGGGAACGAATTTGCGATTTTTTATTGGAACAGGTTCCTTCCATTACAACTCTATTGTACACCATCAATCCAAAATGGAATGACAGCATCTACGATCTTAATCCAAAGATTGTTTCCGGAAAAGGATATGTTCTTGAAAGGCTGGGCGATTTTAGTTTTAAAATTTCTCCCAAATCTTTTTTTCAAACGAATACCAGGCAGGCAGAAAGATTGTACAATGTTGTGAAAGATTTTGCTTCTCTCGCAGGGAACGAGATCGTTTATGATCTTTATTGCGGCACTGGCAGTATTGGAATCTATTTAAGTGCCGGTGCGAAAAAAATCATCGGAGTTGATGTGATCGAAGATGCCATAAATGATGCGAAAGAAAATGCTGCACTGAACAATATCAATCATGCATCATTTTTTTCCGGCGATGTTATTGAAATTTGCAATGATGAATTTTTTATAACTCACGGACGACCTGACTTAATAGTTGTTGATCCACCGCGTGCAGGACTTCACCCAAAATTGGTTCAGAAGCTCATTGAGATTGCACCTGCGAAGATTGTGTACGTGAGTTGCAACGTTGCCACACAGGCAAGGGATCTGCAACTACTAAGTGAAAAATTCTCTGTTGAGAAACTACAACCCGTAGACATGTTTCCGCACACACATCATATAGAGTGTGTGGGGATGTTGAAGAGGAGGATGGCGGTGGAATAAAGACCTTAAAAACTATAGAAGTGTGTTTCAAAAATCTAAATCCCGGATGTCTACTTTATTTCAAAAAGTAAAATCTACTGCTAAAAAGCACACAAAAAATATTTAAAGGGATGGTGAATTAGTTGGGAAGGACACAAATTTTAAATTGTTTTATGCACAAAGGAGAAATTCAAATTTATAAAACCGGGAACGGAATGGAAATTCAAGTGAAATTGGATAATGAAACCGTTTGGTTAGACGCACATTTAATCGCTTCTCTTTTTAATGTAAACCGTCCGGCTATAGTTAAACATATCAAGAACATTTATGCTTCTGATGAATTGAATGAAAATTCAACCTGTTCCAAAATGGAACAGGTTGCAGCCGACGGTAAAAAGAGAAAGATGAATCTTTATAACCTGGAATCTTATCCCGGTAACATCTTTCTATAATTCTCAATCTTTTCTGCCTTGCTCATTCTTGCATACCGTGGCGACGGTGACGGAAGACATTTGCCATTTTTCGTTCCTGGAAATATTTTTAGGAAATGCTTTTCCACAAACTTGCTCGTAAAAAAGGTATGCTTGAATGTTGTGTGTGTTAGAATGTTTTTAATGGCTTCATCATTGTAAGCAATCACTTCCAGGTTGGAATCAGAATTATTTATGGCATTTCTTTTTGCTTGTAAAATAATATCTGCAATTGCGATTCCCTTTTTACTAAATAATTCTTTTTTATCTGCTGCAGTTTTCAATTCTGTTTTATACACGCCGGAAATAATATCCCAAAATTGGTTTCGCTTCGTTCCATAGAACCAATCGTCTTCGTCTAATTTTTTTTGAGTGATATCTCTTCCCGGGAAGCTGCCAACGATAAGCACAGTGGCATTCGCAGGTACGAAAGGCTTGAAAGGATGTGTTTCAATTTCATTCATAATGGAATAATTTCTGCCCCTAACAAGTGCGGCGATCCCGAAAGAATTGTTCTTCTCTTCTAAGAAATTTATTCTTAATTGTTTAGATTAAGGAAATAAAAAAAGTCATCGTTCAATGATGACTTTATAAAAAATTCTTTATAAAATTTAGGCAGTATTTAATTCAGCAATTTTAGCTCTTATTTTTCCTTCGAGTTCTGCAGCAAGCTCAGGATTATCTATGAGGAGTTGCTTTACTGCATCACGACCCTGGCCGAGTTTTGTAGTATCATAACTAAACCAGCTTCCACTTTTTTGTACGATTCCCATTTCAACACCCATGTCAATGATTTCGCCGGTCTTGGAAATGCCGCTTCCAAAAATAATATCAAATTCTGCAATACGGAATGGAGGCGCTACTTTGTTTTTTACCACTTTCACCTTGACACGGTTTCCAATAGCTTCATCGCCATCTTTTATCTGCGCCATGCGCCGGATATCAAGACGAACCGATGCATAAAATTTAAGTGCGTTTCCACCGGTAGTCGTTTCAGGGTTGCCAAACATCACGCCTATTTTTTCCCTTAACTGGTTAATAAAAATGCAACAGCAATTTGTTTTACTAATTGTCGCAGTTAATTTTCTCAAAGCCTGGCTCATCAATCTTGCCTGCATGCCCATTTTACTATCACCCATTTCACCTTCGAGCTCACTCTTTGGAACAAGCGCCGCTACTGAATCTATCACCACAACATCCAGGGCCCCTGAAAGTATTAACCTGTCAGCGATCTCCAGTCCCTGTTCTCCATAATCTGGCTGGCTCACTAAGAGGTTGTCAACATCCACACCGAGCCTCTTTGCATACGCACTGTCAAAGGCATGCTCCGCGTCAATTATCGCACACATACCACCTTTCTTCTGGGCTTCTGCAATCACATGAATCGCCAAAGTTGTTTTACCTGACGATTCAGGTCCGTAGATCTCTACGACCCGGCCTTTGGGTAACCCACCAATACCCAGCGCAACATCAAGCCCTATAGATCCTGTGGAAATTACCGCCTGCGGCTCCTGGGAGCGCTCGTTCATCATCATCACACTTCCCTTCCCAAAATCTTTGTCGATTTTGTCCATTGTAAGCTTAAGGGCTTTTAATTTTTCCGCATTTTTCTCGGGGGCTTTTTCTAAAGTCTTCTCGGTCGTTGCCATATTGTTAATTGTAATTGTTGCTAAATGTTGTAAAGTTATGAGATGCGTAAAGATAGATATTAATAGTTATCAACACTAATAATTTTAGCAATTTGGTTGTAGTTTTATAAATTCATTCTTAGGTGTTTGTTAAGTAACGTAGTTGTATTTCATTTGTAAATTGCATCTCCCAATGCCTTTCCAACTCAATTCATCATATAAGCCCGCAGGAGATCAGCCACAGGCCATCGAGCAATTAACGCGTGGCCTTCTTGAAGGCGAGAAATATCAAACTTTACTGGGTGTAACCGGAAGTGGTAAAACTTTTACCATGGCCAATGTTATTCAAAATGTGCAAAGGCCTACGCTTGTACTCACGCATAACAAAACGCTCGTTGCTCAACTATATGGAGAGTTTCGTCAATTTTTTCCCGACAATTCTGTAGGATATTTTGTTTCATATTATGATTACTATCAGCCGGAGGCATACATGCCCGTTAGTGATACATACATCGAAAAAGATCTTAGTATAAACGAAGAACTTGATAAGCTTAGGCTGGCTGCCACTTCGCAATTGTTAACCGGGAGAAGAGATATTATTGTGGTTGCCAGCGTTAGCTGCATTTATGGAATAGGAAACCCGAAAGACTTTGCAGAGGGCGTGGTCAGGATAAAGGAAGGACAGGTTATTAGCAGGCAGGGATTTCTGCATGCATTGGTAAATGGCCTGTATTCACGGACGCAGGGTGATTTTGCACGGGGAACTTTTAGAGTAAAGGGTGATACAGTCGATATTAATCTCCCATACATGGACAATGGTTACCGGATTACTTTTTTTGGAGATGAAATAGAAAGTATTGAAACGCTTGAATTAAGGACTGGTAAAAGAATTGCGAAAGTAGATGATGCAGCAATTTTTCCTGCCAATTTATACATAGCGCCAAAAGATAAACTCCAACAGATATTGTATGAAATTCAGGATGAGGCGGCGGCGCAGACTGCCTATTTCAAGAGCATCGGAAAGTATATTGAAGCGCAGCGAATTTCAGAAAGAGTAAATTATGATGTCGAGATGATTCGTGAACTTGGCTACTGCAATGGTGTCGAAAACTATTCCCGTTTTTTTGACAGAAGAGATCCCGGCACCAGGCCTTTCTGTCTATTAGATTATTTTCCTCCTGATTTTTTATGCGTTATTGATGAAAGCCATCAGACGATTCCGCAGGTGAGTGGTATGTATGGAGGGGACAGATCCAGAAAATTGATTTTAGTTGATTATGGTTTCCGACTTCCCTCAGCTCTCGATAATCGTCCGCTTAATTTTAACGAGTTTGAAAGCATGCTGAATCAGACGATCTATGTAAGCGCTACACCGGGAGATTACGAGTTGGAAAAGACGGGAGGAATCGTGGTAGAACAGGTTGTAAGGCCGACTGGCTTATTAGATCCGCCAATAGAAATCCGCCCATCCGTTAACCAGATTGACGACTTGCTGGATGAAATTGATAAGAGAGTAAACAAAGGAGATCGTGTACTGGTGACTACTTTAACGAAGCGAATGGCCGAAGAGATGGATAAATACCTGCACCGGATTAATATAAAATCAAAGTATATCCACAGTGAAGTTGATACGCTTGACCGCGTTGAAATCCTCAGGCAATTAAGATTGGGCGAAATAGATGTTCTTGTTGGAGTGAACCTACTTCGCGAAGGCCTTGACCTTCCGGAAGTTTCACTTGTTGCAATTCTCGATGCCGATAAGGAAGGATTTTTACGGAATGAAAGATCCCTGACTCAAACTGCCGGAAGGGCTGCCCGCAATGTGGAAGGCCTTGTGATTTTCTATGCCGATAAAATGACAGAAAGCATGCAGAAAACAATCGATGAAACGGACCGCCGTCGTGAAAAGCAAGTTCAATATAACATTGAGCATAACATAATTCCTACTTCGATTAAAAAATCTCATCAGCAAATAATGGGGCAAACCTCAGTGCTGGATATTAAGGGCACTACTGCTTCTCCTTATGCGGGAGATGACCTTATTACCATTGCTGCCGAAGAACAGGGAGAGTATCTAACAGCGAAAAAAACGATTCCTCAAATGGAAAAAATCGTTGCCACGGTAAAACGAAATATGGAGAAAGCCGCACGGGACCTTGATTTTATGGAGGCGGCAAGACTGCGAGATGAAATGTTTAGGTTACAAAAGGAGTTGGCAG
>JBDSGZ010000129.1:0-7054 GCA_039918735.1 Ginsengibacter sp. | reverse complement strand
ATTCAGTCGCAGGCCGATGGATGGTGGATTTTTAAAGGACACATTCCCGTAATCATTGCATTCATCACATTCATAATAGCCGTAACAGCAGAGACGAACCGCGCTCCATTTGATCTTGCAGAAGCTGAATCAGAGCTCACGGCCGGTTTCCACACCGAGTATTCGGGGATGAAATTTGCTTTATTCTTTTTGGCTGAATATGTAAATGTTTTTATCGTATGCGCAATAGGAGCAACTTTGTTTTTAGGTGGTTGGATGCCCTTCCATGTTGGTCATTGGGAAGGCTTCAATCACATTATGGATTACATTCCATCTAGTATTTGGTTTTTTGGGAAAACATTTTTTTTAATTTTCCTTATCATGTGGTTCAGGTGGACTTTTCCGAGATTGCGTATCGATCAGCTACTAAACCTGGAATGGAAATATTTGCTTCCCATTAGTATGTTTAATATTTTACTGATTACAGCGATGGCAATATTGGGTTGGCATTTTTGAGAAGAGAAATTTAAATGAAACGAGATGAGTAATTTCTATATCTTCCTTTATTCCAGTTCGATATTTTAAAACATTCAAAATGTTTATAAAAAAATACATAACGGATATTCTTAAGGCTGTGAAGTCGCTGGCAATTGGTCTGCGTCGCACAGGATATTATTTTACCCATCATAAGGAAATCATTACCGAGCAATATCCTGACAACAGGGAAACGTTGGTGTTGCCGGAGAGATTCAAAGGAGAAGTGGTAATGCCTCACAATGAAAACAATGAACATCGCTGTACTGGTTGCACCGCCTGCGAGCTTGCTTGTCCAAATGGAAGTTTAAAAGTGATTACCCAGTTTGATCTGACGCCGGAAGGCAAAAAGAAAAAAGCGATTGATAAGTTAGTCTACCACCTCGAACTCTGTACTATGTGTAATCTGTGTATTATTGCCTGTCCTTCAGATGCTATCGTAATGGCCCAGACCTTTGAACATAGTGTATTTGACAGGAATGAACTGACAAAAATTTTAAATAACCCCGGGTCTAAAATAATGGAGGGAGTTGAATGAGTGGATCGACGATCATCTTTTATTTACTTGCCGCAATTACTTTGATAAGCGCATTCCTGGCTATAACCACCCGCCAGATCTTCAGGGCTGCGATCTTCCTTTTATTTTCTCTGATCGGCATTGCCGGATTGTATTTCTGGATGCAGTATGAATTTATTGCGGCGGTACAAATAGTAGTGTATGCCGGAGGTATAACAGTATTGATTATATTTTCAATTTTCTTAACCCAGCAGGCTGGAGAAAAAATGCCGCGACAGAAAATGGGGACCGGACTGTTCGCTGCATTGGCTGTTTTTTGTGGATTTGCGTTAGTTATGGTGCAGCTACTTCAACATTCATTCACGGCAACAAATAATTTAGCTATATCACAAAGTGTTGAGAGTATTGGCGGGCAACTTTTATCGGTAAGTAGCAACGGCTATGCGCTGCCGTTTGAAGTGGTAAGCATGCTGTTACTTGCTGCCCTGGTCGGCTGTATAGTCATTGCCCTGAAGCCCGCTGAAGACATTTCGCAATTTGAAGAAAGCATCATTCACGATAAAATAACTAAAGAAATCTGACGGTTATGCACGCTCCTGGATTGTACCATATTTTATTTATCAGCACGTTGCTTTTTTTTATTGGAAGCTATGGTTTCTTCTCCAGGAGAAATTTAATCACAATGCTGATGAGCATCGAGTTGATTTTAAACAGTGTCAATTTAAATTTTATAGCATTCAACAAATATCTCTGGCCGGACAGATCCGACGGATTATTTTTTGCAATATTTATTATCGCAATCGCCGCAGCAGAAGCCGCTGTAGCAATTGCAATCATAATTAACCTATACAGAAGTCACCATTCAATTGATGTGGCAGATGCTACAGAGTTGAAGTTTTAAGAAGAGATTCAAAGCGTAGCGGAGAGAATAGAAACGCTTAAAAAAATAACAACCGAAAACTAAATGCTTCCAGTTTCTTACATACTGCTCATTCCATTATTGCCTCTTGTAGGATTCATTCTTTTGGGATTGTCTGGGAGAAAGTATTTTAAAAACTCTGCCGGTATCGTTGCAACAATCTTCCTGTTAGCCTCGACCATTCTTGCAATATATCTTGCATACGGTTACTTCTTTGAATCGGGAAAGGTCGATGGAATTTATCAGAAGTTAACACCCTTAACTGTTTCGTGGCTTGTGTTTTCGAAGGAGCTTTCTTTTAACATGGGCATTTTATTAGATCCAATTTCGGTGATGATGTTGGTAGTGGTGACTTTTGTTTCATTGATGGTCCACATCTACAGTCTTGCCTACATGAAAGGCGAAGAACGGTTTGCGACCTATTATGCCTTTTTAGGATTGTTCACTTTCTCGATGCTTTCTTTAGTGCTTTCTTCAAACATTTTTCAAATGTATTTTTTTTGGGAGCTGGTGGGTATTTCTTCTTTTCTATTGATAGGATTTTATTATGATAAACCATCTGCAGTGGCTGCCTGCAAGAAAGCATTTATAGTAACACGCTTCGCTGATTTAGGTTTTTTAATCGGCATACTGGTCCTCTCTTTTTACTCTGGAACGCTGGACCTCACAACACTTATTCAGCGGCTGACTGATCCTGGCTCAGGAGAATTGAAAGCCGCAGTGCCTTCATCTTTTCTGAGAATTTCCGCGCTCACCTGGGGATTGACCTTAGTGTTTACGGGTGCTGCAGGAAAGAGCGCAATGTTTCCCCTGCATATTTGGTTACCTGATGCAATGGAAGGACCTACACCGGTCTCAGCATTGATTCATGCTGCAACAATGGTCGTTGCCGGAGTTTATTTAGTTGCCCGCCTCTTCCCGGTTCTTGCAATTTCCGCACCTAATGTGTTAGAAATAATTACCTACGTTGGCGCAATATCCGCTTTGATTGCTGCAATCATTGCGTGTACACAAACCGATATCAAAAGGGTGTTGGCTTTCTCAACTATGTCGCAAATTGGCTTCATGATGTTTGCTTTAGGAGTTTCAAAATATGGTGGCGAATCAGGTTTAGGATTTACGGCAGCCATGTTTCATTTGTTTACCCATGCAATGTTTAAGTCGTTATTGTTTCTCGGAGCAGGTGCTGTCATTCATTTTGTTCATAGCAATGAAATGAACGATATGGGTGGACTCAGAAAAAAATTGCCGGTCACGCATGCCACATTTTTGGTTGCATGTTTGGCGATTTCAGGAATACCGCCTTTCTCTGGATTTTTCAGCAAAGAAGAAATTTTATTGGCAGCATGGCAACAGAATAAATTAATTTATTGGACTGCATTTATTACATCGGGCATTACCGCCTTCTATATGTTCCGGTTGTATTTCAGAATTTTCTGGAATAAAGAAAGTGCTGCTGTTCATGGAAACAAACCGGGGTTTGCAATGATACTACCTATGGTTTTATTGGCCGTAGGAGCAGCGGGTGCCGGCTTCATTCACTTCGGGAATTTTGTAACAACAGATGGAATTCCCCTGGAGTCTGTTTTTCATTTTAATTTTTCAATCGCTCCTGTGGCTTTTGGCCTTTGCGGGCTTTTCCTGGCGCTTTGGCTTTATAGAAAAGAAAATGATAAACCATCAAATTTTGCGGCATCACTTGGAGGCTTTTACAGGCTGGCAGTTCATAAATTTTAGATAGATGAAATATACTTGTTTGTGACAAAGAAAATTGTGTTCAACCTGGTTGGAAAGCCTGCGGCATGGTTTGATAATAACATTGTAAATGGGATGGTGAATCTGACTGGACGTGCTACGGTGGTTCTTTCGTCCCAGATCAAACGTTTTCAGTCAGGCAAAGTTCAGCAGTATGCTATCTACTTTTTAGCAGGAGCACTGGTGCTGGCATTCGTCGCCATGTATTTTTGGAAAGGGTAGGAGCGTGTGATTTTTGAGAGGTATAGATTGCCTTTTCTAAATGAACAAAACTAACGTACTGGTATGAAGGTTTTTTAAAAAATCCCTTTAGCCATCAAAGGAAGAAAATAAATGAATCTTTTTTTACTGATAGAAATTCCGCTGTTGACTGCCGTGCTGGTATTGCTTTGCCGAAATAAGGATCAGGTGAAATGGGTTTCCCTTGCTGGTTCTGTCGCGCAATTGGTGCTGTCTTTCATCTTGCTTTTTGCCTTCCGGCAAGAGAGCGCCATCGGCAACAAAGCGCAAATGTTTTTCGAACAAAGCTTTAGCCTCTTTGCCGCACTCAATATTAATTTTCATGTGGGAGTGGATGGTATATCTGTGGCGATGACCCTGCTCACCTCGTTCGTCTTGCTGTCAGGTGTGCTTGTATCCTGGAATATCGACAAGATGACGAAGGAATTTTATTTTCTGCTGTTCCTGCTTGCATTGGGTGCGTATGGATTTTTTATTTCCCTTGATCTGTTTGTTTTGTTTTTTTTCCTGGAAGTATCTGTTATTCCAAAATATCTTTTGATCGCCATCTGGGGAAGTGGCAAGAAAGAATATGCGGCCAATAAACTTGCGCTGATGCTGATGGGCGGCTCTGCATTAATATTAGTGGGGATCCTTGGATTATACTTTGTCTCGGATCATTCATTCGATCTGCTCACAATCTCCAAAATAAAAATTGGGATTGATTCGCAGCGCATTATTTTCCCATTGTTGTTTGTTGGATTTGGAGTGTTTACAGCATTATTTCCATTTCATACCTGGGTGCCGGACGGCCATTCCTCTGCACCTACAGCGGGCTCAATGTTCCTGGCTGGCATTTCCATGAAACTCGGCGGATACGGCTGTTTACGCGTAGCGACTTACCTGCTGCCTGAAGGTGCCAAGGAGTATTCAACGTTTATCATTGTCCTGTCAGCGATTGGTATTTTGTATGGCGCTTTCGCGACGATGATGCAGAAAGATTTGAAATATATCAACGCATACTCATCCGTTAGCCATGTTGGATTTACCTTATTAGGGATCGGAATGCTCACCACAACAGCAATCACCGGATCGATGATGCAAATGGTATCTCATGGATTGATGACAGCGCTTTTCTTTGCTGTCATAGGAATGATTTACGATCGCACTCATACAAGGATGGTGAATGAAATGGGAGGGCTGATGAAAGTATTGCCGTTTATAACGACGGCGTTATTTATTGTTGGGCTCTGCTCCCTTGGTTTGCCGGGCCTGAGTGGCTTTGTAGCGGAAATGACGGTGTTTGTTGGGTCCTGGCAGCATGATGATATGTTTCATCGTGTGGCAACCGTGATGGCAACCATGTCAATTGTTGTAACGGCTGTTTATATTTTGAGAGCCATTGCCGCGACCGTGATGGGGCCGATCAAAAACGAGAATTTTTCACATCTTAAGGATGCGACATGGAATGAAAGAATTGCAGCCATCATTTTAATTGCAGGGATTGTTGCCATTGGCATTGCCCCTGGTTGGTTAAATGATCTGCTGAGCCCGGGTGCCGAAATAATAATGAACAGAATTGGAGCTATTCAATAAATTATAGAATGGTAGAATTTTTTATTTTGATGAAAAATGAATTGGTAGTAATCGCCATCATTTTCTTTTTATTGTTTGTGAAGATCGGCAAGAGTATAAGCAATGATCGGTTATTGCCCATCATTCAGTTGACGTTGCTCCTCAATTTTGTCTTCAGTATTTTTTTCAATAAGGAAGGCGATATTTCCGGGAACATGTTTCAGAATACTCCGCTATTTGTTTTTGAAAAAAGTATTTTAAATCTTGCTGTGTACATTATTTCTTTGCTTTGTTCTGGCTGGCTGAGGAAAACCCAGAACCTCGCAGAATTTTTTATCCTCCTGCTATCAGCCTTGCTGGGTATGTTTCTTATGATATCAAGCGGTAATCTTCTCATGTTTTATTTGTCGCTGGAACTTGCAACTATACCCGTTGCCGCCATGGCCAATTTTGATCTTGAAAGAAGACGCTCATCCGAAGGTGCTATGAAACTAATCCTGTCTTCGGCTTTTTCGTCAGGCATTTTATTATTCGGAATATCACTTATCTATGGCGCTTCCGGGAGCATCGGTTTTACAGAACTGTCGCAGCGGATCAGTGGTGCCTCTTCATTGGAAATCCTTGCATTTGTATTTTTCTTTACAGGATTGGCTTTCAAGTTGTCGATTGTCCCTTTCCATTTATGGACTGCGGACGTTTATGAGGGCTCGCCGATCGCAACCACTTCTTTTTTATCTGTTGTTTCAAAAGGTGCGGTTGCTTTTATCATGCTAACCATACTATATAAAGTTTTTCATCCGCTGCAGGAGGTTTGGTATAATATGCTTGTTGCACTTTCTGTGATTACCATGATCATTGGAAATCTGTTTGCAATACGCCAACAAAATATAAAGCGATTTCTTGCCTTTTCTTCAATAGCGCAGGTCGGTTTTATTTTAGCGGGAATGAGCAGCGGAGATAAAGCCGGTATTACTGCAACGGTCTATTTTATTTTGATTTACCTTTTCTCTAACCTCGCGGCTTTTGGTGTTGCTGATGTAATTGCCAATCGTTGCGGGAAAGAGAACATTGATGATTATAAAGGTCTTTACGGCACGAACACTTTCCTAAGCTGGATGCTTACATTAGCATTGTTCTCTCTTGCGGGTATTCCACCGACTGCAGGATTCTTCGGTAAGCTCTTCTTAATAACCGCTGCGGCCTCAAAAGGTAGCTATTGGTTTATAACCGTTGCTGCACTGAATATGGTCATTTCTCTTTATTATTATTTGAGAATAGTGGGAGCAATTTTTATGGGAAAAAATGAGAACCCTATTGCAAAAATTAAAATTAGTTCCCCCGTAATGTTTGGCTTTCTTCTTTGCGGAGCCGGAATTATTTTTACCGGTTTTATAAACTGGATATATGATTACATTCTCTCGTTAACTTTGTGATGATGGCTATAAATAAGAATCATGAATTTGAGGATCTCGATGGAATTAAATGCGGAATCGTTGAGAGGAATGTTAGCCACGAGCGTCTCAATTTTTTGAAAGATTTATTGGAGCATAACGGGT
>JBDSGZ010000128.1:0-5185 GCA_039918735.1 Ginsengibacter sp. | reverse complement strand
AGTTCAACATAAGCGGGAGTGTTTGAGACAACCGTTGACATTCCCGTAAACCAAAATGAAATTAATTTATTGGCTGGCTTATGCCATCCAAATTGATTTTTGGGATTAATCGGAATAATTCCGCAATCGCATTGCCTGAACACTTTATTATTATTTTGAAGATCCCATTTATGATGGGTTGTTTTGATCGGAAGTTTTTTGAGTATGTTTGAGACGTTACGGTTCATTAAATTTCCAAACAGCGGATATTTTTCTGATGTGATGATATGAAGCTCGCAGAAACCACTCAGCTCCTTCAAGACTTCCTTGTACGCCAAAAAATGAGGAAGCACCGGGCTTTGCCCTTCCCAGACGAGTTGCATTTTATCTCCAATGGAAAAATCGGACTTGACGAATTTATACTCTGATTGTAGGTAATCCAGGCTGACAATAACATTTTCATTCCATTGACTAATCACATTTTTTAATTCGGTACTGGAGCAAAGCACAATATCAGCGATCTGGAGCCATTTAATGATCAACTTCCTATAATTGAACTGAATGTTGTTTTCTTTTCCTATCAGGTACCTTCCTATTCCTTTCAAGGCCGCGTCAAAAAAATTCGGTGAAAAAACCAGGCTGTCCACCATTTCAAAAATAAACCTGGTTGTAGGATTTTTCTTTTTATACTCAAGCCATTTACTTAGGTTCGATGGCGCGGTTAGCAGAATGATATCATAGCTTTTCTGTACGTCTGCAATCTCAAAAGGAATATTGTTTCTTGTCGCGAAGTAGGGGAATCTCCTCCGGTCGCCGGGCTGCGATAGGTCTGGCAAATAGGGAACATATCCGATCCTAAATTCTGGTAAACTCATAGCCTATTATTACTGTATCCAAACCGAACTGAATTTTCGGGGTGCGATTAAAATTTTCAAATATAGGGTGGAAATAATTACTCTCCACGGCAGATAGTGATTTGCATGGAAAGTAGAGCATCGTCCCATATTTTAGCGAACTCACAATGTTCGTCTTAAAAATACGTTCTCTGTATGGAAATCAAGATTTACACACACATGAACCCTAAGCCTTATCACTTGCAGATACCTGCAAAGACCCATTTTTTTAACCTGTTCAGAAGGTTTTTTATTTTATCGGGCCTTGATAAAGTGCTACCCGTTTTCACCCGGCATAGAAGTTTAAATACGCTACCCGGAAAGCTAATTCCCCCTAACTATTTATACACGCGTGGTTCCATTCGCAATACAAAGATTGACGGAATAAATTTGAAACTTGACATCAGCGACACAGTAGACCATTCAAACTATTTTGCGTTTGCAGAACCTGCACAAATAGTCTTATTCAATGCAGTGACACCGGGAATGACCATACTTGATATAGGCGCCAACATTGGAGCGACGACGCTGAATTTTGCTAAAAAGACGGGGCAGCATGGAAAAGTTTTTTCATTTGAACCCAGCCCGTATAATTTCAAAAAAGCCATGGAGAATATTTCTTTAAATAGCCTCGAAAATATAAATCTTATAAACAAGGGGTTGGGGAATGAAAAAAAATCAGCGTTTCTATACAACGTAAACACAACAAACAACGGCATGCAACGCTTGCTTCAGCAAGAGCCTCAAAAAGATTCTTACGAGAAGACAACGGTTGAAATTGATACTCTTGACAATTGCATGTCTGAATTAGACATTCCTTCTCCTTCGTTAATCAAAATTGACGTAGAAGGTTTCGAATATAATGTGCTCCTGGGAGCAAGGGAAACGCTGCTCCGGCATAAACCAACCATGTTCATTGAGCTTGATGATAACAATCTCCGCGAACAGGGAAGTACTGCTGAAAATTTAGTTAAATTTCTTACCGGGTTGAATTATAAACTCATCAATGCGAGTGATGGAAGTTTCGTTGATGAGCGAACTGATTTTCAAAATTGCCACTTTGATATCATGTGTACTCCGGCTGTTCACAACTGAAGTTAAATTTAAACTGATGATGGAATACGAGATAAAGCCACGAACGAAATTTTCTTTTGGATTCAATGAGATCTGGCGATACAGAGAACTTTTTTATTTTTTTACGTGGCGTGATGTTAAGGTAAAATACAAGCAGGCTGCCCTTGGAATTATTTGGGCTATCCTTCAGCCGTTAGTTATGATGATCATGTTCACTCTTATTTTCAGTAAGGCCCTGAATGTAAGCAGTGACGGGATTCCATACCCCGTGTTTGCTATTAGTGGCTTACTCATTTGGAATGTATTTAGCAATGGTCTTCTTAATAGTGCAAACAGCATGGTGGCGAATAGCAACATCATAAAGAAGATATATTTTCCCAGGCTCATAATTCCGATGAGCTCTATATTAACTGCACTTGTTGATTTTGTTTTTGCGCTTATTATTTATGCAGTAATACTTATTTATTACAAGCAGGATGTCGACTTTTTGAAGCTGCTGCTTTTCCTTCCCCTTAGTATTCTAATCACGGTTGTAACTACGTTTGGACTTGGTACTTTGTTATCTTCTTTAAACGTGAAATACAGAGACTTTCAATACGTGTTGCCGTTCATGATTCAATTTTTACTTTTTGCGAACCCGGTACTTTATTCCGCTAAGGCTTTTACTAACCCGGTGTTAAATGGGTTAATGAAAGCTAACCCGATTGCTGCTGCAATTGAACTTTGCAGAAGCATATTTACCGGAACAGACGTGAATTGGCAAACGATTGCTATTGGAGGCGGAGTGTCAATTCTTTTGTTGATAGCGGGGGTCGTCACTTTTAGAAAAACTGAAGCATATTTTGCAGATTTAGCCTGATAGTATGAAACCTATTTTGGAAATACAACAGATAACGAAAGAATTCAAACTTGGAAGAAGGAATGAAAGCTATTTGGCGCTGCGGGATTTAATTTCAAATCCCTTCCGTAAAAAGGAGAACAACGGAAATACTTTCCTTGCATTGGATAACGTCAGCTTCGATGTATATGCAGGTCAAAGTATCGGAATAATTGGGAAGAACGGAGCAGGCAAAAGCACGCTGCTTAAAATCCTGAGTAAGATTACTCCACCGACGAAAGGAAAAATTATTTGTCGCGGCCGAATAGCGAGTTTGCTCGAAGTGGGCACTGGATTCCATCCTGAACTAACCGGTCGTGAAAACATTTTTATGAATGGAAGTATCCTCGGAATGAGGAGAGTTGAAATTCAAAAACACTTCGACGACATTGTTGACTTTAGCGGGATTGAAGATTTTCTAGATACGCCTTTAAAAAGATACAGCAGTGGAATGCAGCTTCGGCTGGCCTTTGCGGTGGCGGCACACCTGGAACCTGAAATCCTTATAATTGACGAGGTGCTGGCCGTCGGAGATGCCGAATTTCAGAAAAAATGTCTTGGGAAGATGAATGACATAAGCAGGAGTGGAAGAACTGTGATTTTTGTGAGTCATGATATGAACGCAATAGAGCAGCTCTGTAACAGGGCAATTATCCTGAGCAATGGAGTCTTGAAAGAAGACGGAGAAACGCATCGCCTGATTGGAAATTATTTGAATGGAGAAAGGAACGTTGTTTTTAATCCAATACAGCTTGTTGAAGATGTTGAACTTCATGAATTTACTTTCGAACCGCTTGAAATTATTTCGGGCGAAGATTTCAATTTTACAATTCGGTTAGTGACAAAGGAAAATAAATTGCCAGAGATACAGGATTTTTGTCTTTTAATATTTAGTGAAAAAGGAGTGAGAGTAAGCATTATAGATTTGAGGCCATTCATAAAGTATTTTGAACGGGATGGAAACACATTGTCTCTGAAAGCAAAAGTGGAAAACATGAACCTTGTTGAAGGAGAATATTCAATCGGGTTGTTTTATGTAATAAATGAAGTGAGAAAGGAAGTAATGGATATTCACAGAATTAGGATAAAGCCTGGTCTAGCTCAGCATCCACAGGTGAAACCTTATCTTTCTCAATACAGAGGCCATGTTGAATTAATGAATAAAATTAAAATTGCCTGATGAAATCGACAAAGAAAGCTGCCCATGATTTTGCCAGGATATTCGGTCTTGAGTTTCAAAGAACGCCGTCCTCTCTCGGTAACAGTTTGGCGGAATATCACATCCAAAAGGAAGCATACGAGAAAAAAGACAACTCAATTTATTTTAAGGAACTGGAGGTTCAGGTTCCAACAGCGATTGCAACTCCTTTGTTAGAACGATACCAGTGTGCATTGCAGTTAAAAAAAAGAGCGGGCTTTAGTTTCTCTGTAAATCAAGATGGCGAACTCATTGCAAAGAATGATGCAGTTCAGTTTATCATCAATGATGATGAGGAACTATTTATTTTAAGTGAAGTATTTCTTGAAGGCGTATACAATTTAATTACACCTACATCAAAACCAATAGCCTTGATTGACATTGGAATGAATGTGGGAATTACATCCTTGTTTTATGCATCAAGAGAAAATGTTGAGAAAGTGATTTCTTTCGAACCATTCAACCCAACTTTTTCTATGGCGCAAAAGAATATGGGACTGAATCCAACTATTTCTTCCAAAATAAAAGCAAACAATTTCGGGCTTGCCGCGCAAGATTCTGAAATAAGAGTTGAGTATTCTCCCAAAGAGAAAGGAAGAATGGGTATAAACGGCCTGCCGAGATCTGAAGGCTATATAGCAGGGAAAATAAGTAGCGAACTGATGCAACTGAAATCTGCCGGTGAGGAGATTGCGAAGTTGAAACAAGGGCTTGAGAATAATTTTGTTGTTTGTAAAATGGATACCGAGGGAGCTGAATACCAGATAATAGATTCTCTGTTTAATAGTTCACTCATCTTCTTCGCGGACGTGTACTTTATTGAGTGGCATGAAATAAAGCCGGTCGATATTGTTGCCCGGTTGAAGGTGAGTAATTTCAATATCATAGAAACAACCTCTGGTTTTTTTCATTCCGGAATGATCTACGCAATTAAAAATGAATCGCGTTAGTCGCATTAAATCTTAAATCCAGTTATTCGCATGATCTCTGCTAAAATCTCCATCATAATTGCGACACGCCATCGTGAGAAGATTTTATGGGAGTCCGTAAGCAAAGCGGTAAGTGCTGTTAGAAATCGAAGCGCCGAAATCATCATTGTAAACGACGGAGATATTCCATTGGATGTTCCATCATCTATAGCTGACGAAGTTTGGTATTATGAAA
>JBDSGZ010000127.1:0-3975 GCA_039918735.1 Ginsengibacter sp. | reverse complement strand
CTCATGTAAGAATGTATTTCGGAGATGATTTTGATGCTCCTTCCTTTGGTTACTATTATTACCCGTTTCTGAACGCCGTTACCGGGTATGATTCAGCATTTACAACGGTCCTGGGAGTTAACGAAATGAATGAGCCTAATTTTGTCGTCTTATTTTCCGGCAGGGGACGCATCTATCTTCACGTGGCTCCGCGGATTTTTGGGAATTATTTTTTGCTGACAAATGACAACTACAAATATTTTGAGCAGGTCATTTCCTGGCTAAGGCCCGACCCAAAAGATATTTATTGGGATGAATATTATAAAAATTCCGGTACATCGGGCCGGCGAAGAGGCAACTCCCCGAACGATGATAAGTTTTCTACACTTAGCGTTATAAAGCAACATACGCCTTTGTTGTGGGCATTCTGGATTGCAGTCACGGGGTTGTTATTATTCATCTTTTTCAATATAAAAAGAAAGCAACGTGTGATTCCTGTTGTGTCGCCCAATGTAAATTCAACCGTTGCGTTTACAGAAACGATTGGAAGGTTGTACCTGCAGAAGAAAGACAACAGGCATATAGCCGAAAAAATGATTACCTACTTTTATGAACATTTACGACACCATTATTTTATTGGAACCGTGACAGTCAGCGAAGAATTTATAAATTCTCTTTCAGGAAAAAGTGGTGTTTCTAAAGAAAGTACAAAGGAATTATTTTCATTCATCACACAAATTCTTGCACAGGAAAAAGTTGACGACCTGGAGCTGATGAGATTAAACACCGAAATAGAGAATTTTATAAAACATAAGCCGCATGGATAACAATTTATTTGAACAAAGGATTGAGCTTGGAAACCTAAACAGTGCCGTTGCTGACATAAGAAAAGAAATCGCGAAAGTGATTGTCGGCCAGCATGAGATGGTGGACATGCTTATGATAGGCTTATTATGCGACGGTCATATTCTCATAGAAGGTGTGCCGGGTGTAGCCAAAACACTCACGGCAAAACTCCTGGCGAGAATTATCGATGCAGATTTTTCGCGGATACAGTTTACCCCAGACCTCATGCCAAGTGATGTGTTAGGTACTTCGGTTTTTAATCCTAAGGAAGGAGACTTTCAATTCAAGCGCGGACCGATCTTTAGTAATATCATTTTGATTGATGAGATCAACCGCGCACCAGCAAAAACACAGGCGGCATTATTTGAAGTGATGGAGGAGAGACAGGTAACTGCTGACGGAATTACGCATACAATGGAGTTTCCATTTATCGTGCTGGCAACACAAAATCCAATTGAGCAGGAAGGAACTTACAGGCTACCAGAGGCGCAGTTGGACAGGTTTCTGTTTAAAATAAATGTTGCATACCCTACCCTTGAAGATGAGGTGCAAATTCTCCTGAACCAGCAAGCGTTTACCCATGCATCTTTGTTAGAGGATATAAATAAAATCATTTCACCCGGTGATATTTTTAATCATCGTCAAACGATTCATGCAGTATTGATTGAGCCAAAGCTGGTAGAATTTATTGCGAAGATTGTGAATGCAACAAGGAACAATCCTTCACTTTTTTTAGGAGCATCGCCACGTGCATCGCTCGCAATACTGAAAACATCCAAGGCAAATGCGGCAATAAAAGGAAGAGATTTTGTGACGCCCGAGGATGTGATAGAGATGGCTATACCCGTGATGCGGCACCGGATCATATTAACGCCAGAAAAGGAAATGGAAGGTATTACACCGGATGAACTTATTAGGGATATAGTCAGTACGGTTGAAGTTCCCCGTTAGCTAAAACTTTTGAAGGAAAGACCTCTTTAAAATTTCAGATAAAACATTAGAAACATAAAAAGGAATTGTCATAGATAGTGCTTGCATTAAGGAAATATATCGGTGATCTCTTTGTTACGCCCAGGTTCTATGGAGGATTAATGCTGTGCATCGCAGGTTTTTTGCTTGCATTTTATGTGCCGGCGTTTCAATCCATTGCTTTTGTCCTTGTTTATAGTTTTATCATATTGTGCACTGTTGATTATATCTTTTTGTTTTTTTCAAAAAAGAGCGCATCGGCCACAAGAATCACGGCGGGCAGGCTTAGTAACGGAGATGAAAACAAAATAGAACTCATTATTAAAAATGATTTCCGGTATCCGATTAGTTTAAAAATTATTGATGAGCTGCCATCACAATTTCAATTCAGGAACTGGAGGAAGGAGTTGGTTTTGAAGACCCGTCAACAGAAAAAGATTCACTGGTTCCTGAGACCCTTGCAAAGAGGAAAATTTCATTTTGGAAATATTCATTTGTTTGTTTGTTCTCCATTAAAATTGCTGGTAAGAAGAATAACCTGTGATGCTGCCGAAACAGTTCACGTATATCCTTCTTTTTTGCAGCTTCATAAATACGAGTTGCTCTCCCAGACCTTTTTGCAACATGAGGCGGGCAGTAGCCGGATGCGTAAAATCGGCCAGAGTATGGAGTTTGAGCAAATCAAAGAATACGTAACGGGCGATGATATCCGCACACTTAACTGGAAGGCATCGGCGAGAAGGGGTGGATTGATGGTGAATAATTTTATGAATGAAAGGTCACAACAGGTGTATTGCATTATTGACAAAGGCCGTTTGATGAAGATGCCTTTTGACGGGCTCACGCTCCTGGACTACGCGATAAATAGCTGCCTTATTTTGAGCAACGTTTGTCTTAAAAAGCAAGATCGTGTCGGATTAATTACCTTTTCGCACACCATTGATTCGGTCCTTGCCGCTGATCGAAAACCGGTGCAGAAGGAAAACATCATGCAGACGCTTTACAATCAAACTACCGATTTCCTTGAGAGCGATTTTGAAAAACTATACCTTGAGGTTCGAAATCGTATCAAGCACAGAAGTCTTTTAATTCTCTTCACAAACTTTGAGTCAGTTTCCGGATTGAAAAGACAAATAGAATATCTGCGGATGCTTGCAACTCACCATTTAGTGTTGGTCATTTTCTTTGAGAACACTGAATTGAAACAGCTCGCATCTTCACAGGCGGCGAATATTGAAGAAGTTTATATCAAAACAATTGCAGGGAAATTTGCATTTGAAAAAAGATTGATTGCAAAAGAACTTTCAAAGTATGGCATCCTCTCTGTTTTGAGTACTCCTCAAAAACTTACTATAAATGCGATTAATAAATTTCTTGAACTGAAAGCGCGACAGGCAATTTAATAGAGTCAAATGCAAAAAAACACTTTTGAAGAAGGACGGGTATTGCTTATCAATAAGCCAATGGACTGGACATCGTTTGATGTGGTAAAAAAAATCCGCAATACCATAAGAATTAAAAAAGTGGGACATGCAGGAACTCTCGACCCATTGGCAACAGGATTGTTGATCGTGTGTACCGGAAAATTTACAAAGAAGATTAACGAATTCATGGCGCGGGAAAAAGAATATACCGGGTCAATTGTACTCGGTGCCTATACTATTACCTACGACCTGGAGAGCGAGCCTCACAATTTTACTTCAGTAAGTCATATTTCGCCGGAGCTGATATGGGATGCTACAAAACAATTTACCGGGGAAATCCAGCAGGTACCACCTGCTCATTCTGCTATCAAACAAAATGGCAAACCGGTTTACCTACTTGCAAGAAAGGGGGCAGATGTTGTCCTTGAGCCCAGGAAGATTTTTATCAAAGAATTTCAGATCACAGGCATTGAAATGCCTAAGGTATTTTTCAAAGTAGTTTGCAGTACGGGAACATATATTCGCAGTCTCGCAAATGATTTTGGACAAGCGCTGGGTTGCGGCGGATACCTCGGAAGCCTTTGCCGTACACGGATAGGAGAGTTTACCCTTGATGATGCAATCACGGTTGAAGAGTTCGTTAAGTCTTTTACCTCGTAACTAAAACTGCAGGCTTTCTATAAATTATTTTTAAAGAAAGGAAAGAGATTTGCAAAATTATAAGATTAGGACGGTTATAATTAGTTTTGCAGCCATC
>JBDSGZ010000126.1:0-5636 GCA_039918735.1 Ginsengibacter sp. | reverse complement strand
ATTGTCCTTTCAATCGTAAGTGATATTCTCGAACATTTCTTTCACCCGACTTACCTGAGAGTTGAAAATACTTTGGAATTTGCTTTTGTGGCAGCGGTAACATTGATGGTCGCTTTGCTGATCAGATCTACAAGGCAAGTGAAAGCGCTTGAAAAAGAACGCCAGAAAACTTTGGCAGAAGAAGAGAAAAGAAAATTCATTGCCGCTCAAAACGAAAAACTTGAATTAGTCGTTGCGGAGCGAACGGCAGAAATAACGATGCAGAAAGATGAACTTCAGCATGCACTGCAAGAGCTCAAGGACACACAAACACAATTGATACATTCGGAGAAAATGGCATCATTGGGTGAATTGACTGCCGGCATTGCTCATGAGATCCAGAACCCGCTAAACTTTGTCAATAATTTCTCCGAGCTCAATTCAGAATTGATCGATGAAATGAAGACGGAAATCGAAAGAGGAAATATGCCTGCATTAATTGAGATCGCCGAAAATATAAAAGAGAATGAAGGGAAAATAATGCATCATGGCAAACGAGCAGATGGAATTGTAAAGGGAATGCTTCAACATTCCCGAAGTAGCAACGGCCAAAAAGAATTGACTGATATTAATGCGCTTGCCGATGAGTACCTTCGCCTGAGTTATCATGGACTGCGTGCAAAAGACAAATCTTTTAATGCCATCATGGAAACACATTTTGACGAATCACTTGAAAAAATTCAGGTAATTCCGCAAGATGTCGGAAGAGCATTTTTAAATTTATTCACGAATGCGTTTTATGCTGTTTCAGAAAAAAAGGCACATGCAGGAGATGAGTACAAACCAACCGTAACAGTCACCACAAGAAAATGTAATGGAAACATTGAGATAACGGTTCGGGACAACGGTGATGGTATTCCGGAAAAGGCGTTGGATAAAATATTTCAACCTTTCTTTACCACCAAGCCCTCGGGACAGGGAACAGGACTTGGATTATCACTAAGCTATGAAATAATTACGAAGGGACATGGGGGCGATATTCGTGTAGAGACCAAAGATGGAGAGTTTGCAGAGTTTACCATAAAGCTTCCCGCATAAAGATTAAATAACCGAAAAAGATTAAAACGCATGAACATTTTAGTAGTCGATGACGAATCAGACATGGAAACACTGTTTCAACAGAGATTTCGAAGGGAAATACGCGAAAAGCAAATCGATTTCTTTTTCGCGAATTCGGGAGAACAGGCACTCTACTATCTTGAGCATCATAATCATGAAGCAGTGTTAATACTTTCTGATATAAATATGCCGGGAATAAGTGGATTGGAGCTCTTAAAAATGATCAAACAGAAATATGAAAATCCGCCGCCGATAGTAATGATGATAACGGCTTATGGAGATGATGAAAATTATAAACAGGCCATGCAACTTGGGGCTGATGATTTTTTGACGAAACCAATTGATTTTAATCTTTTAAAGGAAAAATTAAATACGCGAATAAATGGCAAAGATTCTGGTAGCTGATGATGAAGCGGATCTCGAAATACTTATTAAGCAAAAATTTCGTAAAGAAATTAGAGAGAATAAGTATGAATTTTTGTTTGCTGCTAATGGACGTGAGGCACTTGAGATGTTAACATCAGATCCCGAAATCGAGGTGCTTCTCAGCGATATAAATATGCCTGAAATGGATGGGCTCACCTTGCTAAACAAGCTGAACGAATTGAACAGTCTTACCAAGGCCGTAATTGTATCCGCTTATGGGGACATGGAAAATATAAGAACCGCTATGAACCGCGGAGCATTCGACTTTGTATGCAAGCCGGTAAATTTTGAAGATCTCGGAATTACAATCCAGAAAACGCTGGAATATGTAAAGCAAATGCATAAAACATTAAATGCGATCAAGGAAAACAATATCCTTAAAATGTATGTAGATAAAACGGTTCTGAATTTCATGAACGGTCGTGAATTTGAAACGCAGTTAATGGCCAATGAGGAAGTGGAAGCAACCGTGGTGTTTGTTGATATTTGCGGCTTCACTGCCATCACGGAGAAGGAACCTGCGGACGCTGTGGTAAGACTTTTAAATAAATATTTTGACGTGATGGTGAATGAGATCATCACCCAGGACGGATATATTGACAAGTTTATAGGCGATGCAATTCTTGCCGTTTTTAAAGGAGACTTTCACCTGGACCGTGCTATTGATGCGAGTCTCGCAATCAGGCGGCACCTGCAGGATTTTCCACACCCTGAAGAAGTCGCATCCTTTGTAGCAAAAGTTTCCATAGGAATTGACAGTGGCAAAATGATTTCGGGGAATATAGGCTCTGCAAAGCTTAGGCGGCTGGACTATACCGTAATTGGAGATGTTGTGAACACAGCCCAGCGTTTACAGGATCTGGCTAAACCAAATCAAATACTTATTTCTGAACAGTCTTACAACAAGGTGAAAGAATCATTTATTTGTCAGCCTTTGGAAGCGGTGAAGCTGAAAAATAAAAAACAATCGCTGCTGGTGTATGAAGTGTTGGATTAAACGAACTTCGTTTGCAAAAAAATGTTTCCGACATTAATGAATATGTCTCCGTTTTATAATTCCACCAGAGGCTTCTCTTATCATATTTGCAAACACAAATGCTCTTGAATCTATTTCATGCACGAGGTTTTTTAACTTTCGAAGTTCGAGCCGCGTGACTACGGTAAAAATAATATCTACATCTTCATGGGCGTCAAATTTGCCCGGCAGGTAGCCTCTCTCTCCTTTATAGATCGTAATGCCCCGGCCCAATTCATTTACCAGCCGGTCTTTCACAATCTCACTTTTTCCTGAAATGATCGTCACACCTATGTAAGCCTCCAATCCTTCCACTACATAGTCAATTGTTTTAGATGCTGTAAAATAGGTGAGGATAGAATAAAGAGCCACTTCAATTCCAAACTCAAATGCCGCTACACTGAAAATTAAAATATTAAGTGCGAGAATGATTTCGCTGATGGTAAAGCTTGTACGTCGCCACGTGTATAGCGCCAGGACTTCTATTCCATCAATTGCGCAACCTGCTCTCATCGTTAACCCGACACCGATACCAAGAAAAAAGCCACCAAAAATTGAAACAAGTAATTTGTCCTCAGTAATGATGGGATATGGCACATAGGTAAAGCAAAGCCCGAGTAACACGATACATACAAGTGTTTTTATGGCATACCGGAGACTAATAGCATAGATGCACATTACAATGAACGGAAGGTTAACAAGGATAATTACCCAGGCAAGGTTTAAATGATAAAGTTCATGGAGCAATAATGAAATTCCAGTCATGCCTCCATCAAAAAATTTATTGGGAACCAAAAATCCTTTAAGAGCAAACGCTGCGAAGACGACCCCTATTGAAATCAACAAGCTATCTGAAATCCATTCCGGAATTGAAAGTCGTCGACTTTTTGCCTTGTATCCAAACTCATTTTCCCGAATTCGCTCCTCATTTTCTCTGAGGGTTGCGGTAAGGTGCAATACTGCCGACTTGGTAAAAAATTTATGAGTTTGTAAAAACTTAATTTCTATGTCTCTCCATTGATCGCGGCTTTTCACCATTCCTGCTTCATGCAATTCTTTATAAAGCTTGTTTGCTTTTTCGATATAAGATTCTGTTCCGAGGTAGTAAAGATTCGCGTCACAAAGAATTGCAGCAAGGCTGTTTGGAGCACCCGGCGGCATCCTGGTCGCCATGATCAGAGAACAGATTTGCTTTATTTCTCCGTCTGAATATTCAAAACCAGGGAGCCACTTCTCTGCCATCATGCACGAAATCTCTTCATGTGATTTATATGTTTCTAAAAATCCTGCATCGTGAAAGAGAGCAGCCGTTTTTAAAATCACTAAATCGTCCCCGGTAACATTTTCTAACTTACTCAATTCTGAAGCGTACTGCACCACATCTTCAGTATGGCCCACGTTATGATACGTAAGATATTTTGGTAAATCGCTTGCCAGCTTCTGAATTAAGAATTCGTAGGCTTTGTCAAATTGCATCAGTAGAATTTATCAGTACTTGATTTTTGGTAAAAATTAAAAATACCGAATTTGTTTTGCCTGTGAAATTTCGCTTCGGCCATCGCTAAAACCGAACACGTTGTACATTCCGGTAAATAAGGATCTTCAGTTTAGCAATTCATTTATTGGAACAATTTTATAGTGTTGCTTTTCGAGGAAGGTTAATAAACCAGGTAATCTTTTATAAAACTTATCCTTCCTTCCAGGTCCTGCACCTGCGTGCATAAGAAGAATGAAACCATTTAAACCCGCGGAAGAATTTTCCTGAAACTTAATTATTGAATTATAAATAAGATCGCTGCTTCGGTAATTGTGATCTTTCGATGTGGTGTAATCTGCGTTACTCAGCGTTCCAGGAGTAAAGTTAATAAGCTGCAAACCCATGTCCTTCGTCCATGCGGCTATGGAATCGTTGTGCCACTCATAGGGTGGAAGGAAAAAGTGCGAGGTTTTCTTTTGCAAATCGAAAGTTTTCATCTCTTTATAATTCTCACGCAGATCCTCTTCAAACTGTTTTTTTGTTACTAATAAACTATCTCTTTTATTCCAGTCGCAATAAAGCAAATGCTTATTTGAATGAGGGCCGAGATAGTGCCCGTCTTTTTTGATTTCCCGGATAAGAGTCGTAAATGCCGGGTTGCGATAGAAGTTTCCAGTGAAGAAAAATGATGCCTTGATGTTGTGATCTTTTAAAGTGTTCAACACCTCATTTCCTCCTTCGGCAAATTCATCTCCCGAGAACACAATTGCCAGTTGCTTTTTTGTGCTGTCGCCCCTCACTATTGCACCTTGCGTGTATGAGAATGTTTCGTTTGAAAGTTCGCTTCGGGTAGCGTTCTTAGCATGGACATTACTCACAGGAGATACGGCCTCTTTCGCAGCCAATAGATAAATCAAAGACGCGGTTCCATCCATCGTAGGTTCGTTTGTGCTGTAATCACCATAATCGTCATGGTATACAGCCAGGTCACTTTGAAACGCTTCATGTTCATCGGGCTTATACAACGTTATGCCAATAAGATTTTTATAAATTGAGGTATAAACTGGCCCGTCAATCAACCCACCATCGATCGGGTAGTTCGCTAAGTGCGTAAATGAAGAGTGCGGATCAGTAGGAGTATCACCCCAGGATGGAAGTCCATAGACCATACTAGTTCCCCATGGATTACAACCGAAAAGCCAATCAAAGTTCGCTTGTTCCAGCTCGTCAAATGTCTTATCATTGCTTAGCTGCCTGTACCAATAGCATTGTATGGCAAACGAAGTAGTAAGGTTATTGCTGCACCAAATGAAAGGCACACCGCGGTAAAATGCATTGTTTTTCGCGATATTCCATACCCGTTCAATTCCTTCTTTATAGAATCCGATGACCGAATCTTTTTTATTTCCCTTCAACTGCTTGGCGAGCTCATAATGCCCGACGTTAATAAACGGATACCATTGATAGTGTTTAGCCGTATCATCTCCAAACCACGGTGTGACAGGCTCAAGCCTTGCGTAACGCAACGCAGAATCAATAAAAGAGTGGCCTCGCATATTCACTCCACGACCTCCCTTTGGCGACAATGAGCTGACTTCGGCAAAAGCCAGCTCCATATCG
>JBDSGZ010000125.1:0-7634 GCA_039918735.1 Ginsengibacter sp. | reverse complement strand
TTGCGGTGATGCCTTTGGTGCCGACGTCTCCAGGCAATTTCAAAGAATGGATCAACGCCTTTCGGAAAGCTTAAAAAAATTCCCTGACAATCTTACTTCAAATGGAGTTCGTTTTTTTTCTCCAGACTATAAATCATTAGACATAGAATTTTCAGCGCCAAACAGTGAATCCGGAAGTGGATTTGTAGCACGCCGGGTAGATTTTGATAACTTTTATTTTTCGGAAATCAATGCGCTGCCCGACGTGCAAATATTCCAGGGCCAGGAGGTATTGAGTATTGCCAATAGCACGGATCATATTCAATTAAAAACTGCCTCGGCAACATTCGAGGGTCAAATAGCACTCGGTGGCGATGGAGCACAGTCGATTCTCAATAAAAGACTTGCAGGGAACAAGATTGAAAGAAATCATTACTGTGCAGGATTAAGACAGTACTACAAAAATGTGAAAGGCTTCCATCCGGACAACCACATCGAACTACATTTTTATAAAGAATTGCTGCCGGGATATTTCTGGGTCTTTCCATTGCCTGGCAACCAGGCAAACGTCGGCCTGGGAATGCCTTCAAATGAAATAAGCAGAAAAAAAATAAACCTGAAAGAAAAGCTTTCGGAACTGATCAGGAACCATCCTAATTTGAAAGAACGATTCAGCGATGCCATCGCTCTGGAAGCCATACAGGGACATGGTCTTCCGTTGGGTTCGAAGAAGAGGCACATTTCGGGTGAGCGTTTTTTATTATTAGGAGATGCCGCCGGCCTGATCGATCCGTTTACAGGTGAAGGAATTGCAAACGCAATAAGGAGCGGAAGAATTGCCGCTACCCATGTTTTGAAAGCCGTTGAAGATAAAAGATTTGATGCTGATTTTAATCTATTTTACGATAAAGAAATCTATCGTAAAATGTGGAATGAATTCAGGTTCGGACATTCTATGCAAATGCTATTTCGTCATCCGCGCATGATTAATTTTGTCGTGAAGAAAGCGAACAAGAATAAATCAGTTCAACTACTGCTGAGTTCGATGTTGAACAATTTTGATCTAAAAAAAGAATTGACAAAACCATCGTTTTATTTTAAGCTCTTATTTACCTGATGCATATTTTTCGTCCCAACTTTTCATGTAAGAAGTCAAAGGTTTTCTTTTTGATTATCCAAACTCAGGACCTAAAATTGCAAATTGATTTTCCGGCACCCCTGAAGAATTATTCTTTCCACGATACATTCGAGAAAGACGGCGCTGCTCTGTAAAGCCTGCATACTTCAGCCACGCAAGCCACGATTCGTCAAACCGGGTCGCATCCAACACGACGGGAGTATCTTCAACACTGGAAAGCACGGAAGAAATTAGCATTCTCGCAACAGACATATTTTTCGCTACTACCGGGCCGATGTGCGTGAAGTGATAACCGTGGCGCGCCATGCAATAACCCTGTACTTCGTCACGATCTTCAATCATGAAAGCATATTCCGGCGCTCCTTTGCGCATCCATGTTAATAATTGTTTGCGATCAGCACCAAATATCTTTTTATCAAAATTTGAAATCACTTTTATATTTTCTTTTTCAATGAGTTTTACCCTGGCAGACTTAAAGGCTTTGGAAGGCTTCGTTGCAACCATCCGACTGAGTTCGTATTCATCTTCGAAATCCAATTTCAAATAAATTTCACGGCCTGCAGGTGTTGCGTCTAATTTAATTGTCTCTTCATTTTCTAAAACACGCAGCGCTTCCTTCAACAAACCCATGCCTGCTCCTTGTCCGCGATAGGCCGGATCCACGAGCACCATTCCGATCCAACTGAAAAATTGCTGGTAGCGAAGAGTTGTAACGGTTCCAATTACCTTATCGTCTTCTAACGCAACGATGCATCCACCTGGACTGAGCTTTAAGAATATTTCCCAATCCCGCGACAGTTGGTTCCAACCAGCAATCCTGCACAAGGCAAGACCACTCTTTATATCATCACGCCTCATGGTACGAAATGCAATCATGCTGAATAGTTGATTTTATTTAAAAATACAAACATCATAAATGTAACAGGGATTTAATGTAACACAACAGCAGCGCTACACTCAAGGTTGTTCAAAGTTTCGCAAAGGTAAATAGAACAAGATTAAAGATTTCGGCAAAGTGTTTTGTTTGTAATTTTATCTGAACTCAATCAGATACATGATTTATAAATCTTTTCTTTGGAAATCTTTTTCCGCTGTTTTTTTCCTCTTGTTTTCGAGCCACACGTTGTGGGCACAACACTTTACTTTTTTAAAAAATAAAGAGGGAATAGAAATTTCTGAGAATGGTAGAAAGGTGCTGTTCTACCAGGCAAAACAAAAATCCGTTGATGGCAAATATGAGAGAGCGGGATATGTTCATCCTCTCTATGATTTGAATGGAAATATTCTGACCGAAGATATGCCGGCAGACCATCCTTATCACCGCGGTATTTTCTGGGCGTGGCACCAAATTGTTTTGAATGATAAAAACGTTGCTGACGGGTGGACCTCAGATAGCATCAGTTGGAAGACCACCAATGTTACCGCGAAGAAGGGCGATAGCACGATTACAATTAACGCTGAAGTGCAATGGAATTTAAAATCATCGAACGATCGTCCGAAAACAATAGTAAAAGAAAATACAATCATCACGATATTTAAATCAACCGCCAATTACCGCGTTATCGATTTTGATATTAGTTTGCTACCTCTCGTTGATCACTTAAAAATCGGAGGATCGGATGATGAAAAAGGCTATGGAGGATTTTGTCTGAGACTTAAGCTTCCAAAAGATCTCGCATTCAATTCTCTCGGAAAAAAAGTTACACCTGAAGAGACTTATGTTTACGCCGGTCCCTGGATGGATTTCACCGGAACCTTCAATGAAAAAACTCCTGCAGGAAGTGGAGTAACTGTTTTTGGATATTCCTCTGAGGCCAACAAGAAGTATCCGTGGATACTGCGCAGCAGTGAAAGCAGAAGCATGCAGAATGTTCCGTTTCCCCGAAGAACGCCGATAGATCTACCAGCCAAAGGGCTGCGACTTTTCTACCGCATCATCGTTCACGACAATAAGTTGAGTAATGATGAAATAGAAAAATTGTACGATGAATATGTTAATCGTCCAGCCCGTTAAACTCAATCCTCTTCAAGATAATTAATGTCTTTCTTGAAAGTCTCCTCAAGAAAAACCAATGCGAGGATTGCCGCGGCATAAGATATAACCGCCACGATCAAGGCGCTGTTGATAATTCCCATGCTGGTTTTCATCAATAAAAAGAGAGCAGTCATTGGAATGATAGTAGCTCTCACAAAGTTGGGTACTGTGGTAGCTACGGTAGCCCTGATATTTGATCCAAAGAGCTCTGCAGCGACGGTGATGAATAGCGTCCAATAACCACTGCAAAAGCCAAGGCACGCAGACACCACGTAGAAAAATGTAACGCTTCCAGGTGGAACCAGCAGAAAAATCAAGACAAATATGAATGAAGCAAGCATGAAATACAACATGACTTTCTTCCTGCTCTGCATACGCTGACTGAGTGCTCCACTAATCACATTGCCGGCAACCTGCGCGGCAAATGCAAATAGAACAGCCTTTCCTGCATCAATTGGTTCAACAATTCCTAATGCTTTTCCAAACTCCGGCGAGAATGTGATCAAGACACCGACCACGAACCAGATGGGCATTCCAATGATAATGCTGGTAATATATTTTACGAATCGTTTCTTATTGTTGAATAACATCCGGATATCTCCGCGCTTTACACTTGTTTCTTTTATTTTAGTAAAAATGCCCGATTCAAAAACTTTGAAACGCATAAACATCAATACTAACCCGAGTCCTCCACCGATAAAATACGATGCACGCCAATCGAAAAGCCAGGAAACGAGGTAGGCCAGCAAAGCACCGAAAACACCCATTGTAGCTACCAGCGTGGTCCCATACCCGCGAATTTTATTTGGAAGAATCTCACTGACCAAGGTGATCCCCGCACCTAGTTCCCCTGCAAGGCCAAAGCCTGCGATAAAGCGCAACACTGCATATGCTTCCAAAGAAGTTACAAATCCATTACCAATATTTGCCAGCGAATAGATCAATATAGACCCGAATAAAACTGAAAGGCGTCCTTTCTTATCGCCAAGAATACCCCAGACAATACCGCCAATGAGTAGCCCGGCCATTTGCAGGTTGAGGAGCAATATTCCATCATTCATAATGCTTCCTTCGGCGAGGTTCAATGATCTTAAGCTTGGCACCCGGACAATGCTAAAGAGAAAAAGGTCGTACATGTCAACCATGTAACCCAGCGCAGCCACGATTACCGGCAGTCTCAAAATTTCGCGGGTGATGGTTTGTCGTGAGTATTTCACGGCTGTGTCTGTCGATGGATTTTGCATAGATCGTCTATTGATTTTTCCTGGTTGATTGAACCACAGTGTATATTAAAAATGAGGATGCTTACAAACTTCTAAAAGAGCTATTACTTCAAGTGTGCGCCCACCAACTTATAAATTTTTCCATCGGCCTTCGTTAACAAATACAATTCACCTTTGCTATCCATCCCAAACCTAAGCTCAACACGGTCCCGGCCACTCAGTGAAACAAGATTCGTGGGTTTATTATTCAATGTGATATTCCACTTCCTCGGTATAGTCTGTTTTCCTAAAGCGAGATCTTTTACATCCACATAAAATAATTTGCCTGACGATATATCACCAAATAAATATTTGCCCTTCAGCAGGGGAATAGATGATCCGCGATATTCAAAACCTCCCGTTATTGCAGTCGATTCATCATGGTCAAGTTGCACAACGGGGTAGGTGACATGATAAACTGAATCATCGGGGGGAAGCGGATAAACTTTTCCTGTTTCATTAAAAAATTTCTCCATAAAAGTTCCTTCCCTGATAGGCCATCCATAAAAATGGCCTGGCAGAATAAGATTAACTGATTCTATATTCGTTTGACCAATGTTTACTGCAAGCATTTCCCCCGATTTGCTCCAGCTAATCCGGTGTGGGTTTCTAAAGCCGTATGCATAAATTTCAGGTAAGGAATTATTGTCGTTTTTCGAAAAAGGATTGTCGGCGGGGATTCCGTACTTACCATTTTTACTGTTGTTCCCTGCAGGATCGATCCGAATGATAGTTCCCCAAATTCCCTCAGGATGCGTGGAAGCCAGCGGGTAGCCAATTTCAGTACTTCCTCCGTCGCCTATCCCCATGTACAACATACCGTAATCCTTATCACCAGGCTTTGCCTGGCGGTTAAAAGTGATTTCCTGTGCGCCATGAATTCCTGTGGGCACATCGATACGCATCAGTTCTTTTTCTGTTCCTGAAAACACCAAAACTTTTGGATCGGTTTTAAATTCCGACAATACCCATTGCATAACAACAGAGATGGAATCCGGGTAGCCGAAATCAGCTTTAGCAGATGCGGCAGGCTCTGTATGAGTTGCGTATATAAGCCCGTTTTTTGAAAAGTCCGGGTGAAAGGCAAAACTTCCGAAACCAGTCGCGAGGCCCGGCTGGTTTATAAACTTAGGCTCCAGTTTTTCCATATCCATGTACACTTCCGGCTTGCCATTTTGAAGCCTGTACAGTTTACCCCGAAGATCAAGAACAAAGAGATCGCCAGTAGTTGGCTGGTAATCCAATTTCGTAATCCTTGTTAAAGGCATGTCAGAAGATGACGCAGGAATTTGCGTGAACGGGTCAATCGCAACTACAAGGTTGGAGGTTCTGATGGAATCGGGAATTGGATTCTTTATGTCATTGCTATCCTCTATAACGGGTGGCCTTACATGTTTTTTATGAATTTCGATAAAAGCCAAAAGCTGGTCCATCTCTTCGCCTGAAAGATCATCGAAAGATGGCATAACGGCTTTGTAGTGATGAAGTAATTTAAGAGCAGTTGTATCGCCGGCATCAATCAGCTTTTTTGGATTACTAATAAAGTTCCTGATCCAGCTCACTGGCTGCGCATCCATAACTCCACCCAATTCAGGCCCGATTCCATCCAGGGAAAAATTGTGACAGCCGCTACATTTTTCCACAAACAATTTTTCGCCCATAGCGATTTTTACCGAATCAATTGTGCCTGATTTATTTGAAGACGGGCCTTCGCTATTGCACGCGCTAAAATAAAATAAGACGGGAAGAGCAAGCGCCCCAATGATTAAAAAATATTTTTTCATTTGCCTTGTTGATTATGTTTTACAGATTTTTAAAAATCATTTTATCAGGTAGAGAAATCTTTCGAAATCCTATTGTGAATTTTTTCTTTCTTATAGTCTTGGAATGGTAAGGCCTCCATCCACCATGATCACCTGGCCTGTGGAATATGGAAATTCACCCTTCGCCAGTGAACCAACAACTTTACCCACATCTTCAGGCTTGCCCCATCGCTGCTGAACACATAATCCTCCTGCGATCAGTTTGTCATATTTTTCTTCCACTCCGGCAGTCATGTCCGTTTTGATAATTCCTGGCCGCACCTCGAAAACCGGGATATCGTACTTTCCAAGTCTTACTGCAAAAAGCTGTGTAGCCATGCTTATACCCGCCTTTGAAATGCAATACTCACCCCGATTTACAGAGGCTACTGTTGCGGACATGGACGAAATATTAATTATGTAAGCTTTGAAATCTACATCCAGTTTTTTTTGCTCTATCATCCAATTGGCCACCTGCTGTGTAAGAAAATAAGGGCCTTTCAGATTAACATCTATGACATTGTCGAAACTTTCTTCGGTGGCTTCCAGGATATCCCGGCGTTCCTTCGGGGCTATACCCGCATTGTTTACAAGCAGGTTGAGTCTTCCATAGTGAGCCTTTACTTGTTGTATTATTTTATTCCTGCTATCTGCCGAAGCCACGTCTCCCTGGCAATAAATAACGTCAGCGCCATAACTTTTCAACTCCTCTATCACCGATTCCACCGCGCCGATGTTACGCGTTCCGTTAATAGCAAGATCAAAATCATTTTTGGCAAGTTCTTTTGCGATTCCCAAACCGATTCCACGACTCCCACCTGTTATTAAAGCAATACTTTTCATTGATCTTAAAAATAAATTTATAGCTCTGGTATATCTACCCAACACCTTTTTTCCCAACTTTCTATTCCTTTTTCAGCAAGCTGAACTCCCTTCACACCCTCTCGCATATCCCAAGGAAATGGCTCATTTTTTACTACGTGCCTTAGAAACAGTTCCCACTGGACCTTGAAGGCATTCTCATAACTTTCCTGCTCCGGAACTTTCGCCCATCCATCGAAAAAATTAATCGGCTGAGCAATATCCGGGTTCCAGACCGGCTTCGGTGTATTTCCATAATGCTGAATGTAACATTCCCGCAAACCTGCAACAGCAGAACCTTTGGTGCCATCGACCTGTAAGGTCAATAAATCATCACGCCGCACTCTTACGGTCCATGATGAATTAAACTGTGCAATGACGCCTCCTTCGAGCTCGAACGTAGCGTATGCTGAATCATCCGCTGTGCATTTATAAGCCTTGCCCTGTTCATCAAATCTCTGCGGAATGTGGGTTGCTCCGAGACAAGACACGGCTTTTACTTTTCCAAAAACATTATCAAGCAGGTAGCGCCAATGGCAAAGCATGTCAACGATGAT
>JBDSGZ010000124.1:0-6459 GCA_039918735.1 Ginsengibacter sp. | reverse complement strand
CGGATTTAAGTGTCATCTTGCCAAATATTTCATCAACAAGCAAAGGAGAGAATTTAGCATAACCCGCATCAGTAAGTTGTGAACCATCTATGGTCAATGATTGATTGAAAGTTTCAAACCAGTTTTTTGTAGGTGTATAAGCATCAACAAAAAATACTTTATTTCGATCGGCAACTACTTTCATCGTATCCGAATACAACTTTAAGTTGATGTTCTCCTTTCGGCCGTCTGGCAGGTCATAATTTTTAGAGAGATTTTCAAAAGCGATCGGCGACACAATGACTAACTGCGGAGCCGATACACCATTGTAGTTTTGGCTTAACGTGTGTTTTATAAATGCATCTAATTCAGCTTTGTAATTTTCCAATCCTTCTTGTCCCTGAAAAGATTCATTGTATCCAAAAAATGCGATAATCATATCCGCCTTGTGCCGTGTAATCCATCCATCTGGGCTTTCATAAAACCCCTCGCTATCTGGATTCGTAGCAAGCTCAGTTTGAAATTTTTCTGCTCCCGGAAATGCCCATGGAGAAGGCCTTCCGGAGTGAGGCCTGAAACCGGGAGTATTGCCGCCATCACACATGTTGCGGATATACAACAAACTGTCAGGATAGCGAAGCTGCATCTCTGTTTCAAAATAGCCGAAGTCCATCATTCGCGAGCCAAGATTATTCCCAATGAGAATAATGTGTGCTCCCTTTTTCACTTTCAATGAATTGGATTGCTTGCATCCGGTTGCGAATAGCGAAGCCACAATTATCGATAGGATGATTCTAAAGGCAGGTTTGATTGTTATTTTCATGCATTTTTATTTGAATTGATTTTCTTATCCGAAGTCTGATAAAAAGAGTGAACATCGTAAAGATAACCAGATCAGGTTTATTTTCTTCAATCCTTGTTGGTATTCATTCTCTATCCGGACCGTCCTTTTTTAGTTTTGATAAACGGCTTACATGTACAATCACCAAAGACTTAAAAATTCGAAACAACTTCTATCCAGAGTTGTCGCTGCTACCAATTGCATGGGACTATTTATTCATCACCCAACATACAACTCTATTTCTTCATAGCCGGTTGCGGAGTCGGCGTAGCATCGGCCTGAAGATCACCAAGAGCAAACTGAATTCCGGAAAGCATGTGCTTCAATAAAACCGGGTTCCAAAATATAGGTGCACTGTGCCCCAATCCGGTATAAAAAACCCGGCCTTTGCCATAGGATCGAATCCAACTTATGGGAAAATCAAAGTCCTTTTGTCGAACGGGCAAAATGTGACGTTTAGGATTTAGGCCGGTTTTCTCCACGTCAATACTTAATAATACATGCAAGTCATCGCGGATAACAGGTTCTTGTAACTGGAATGCCTGGTCTTTAATTTGAAAAGGTTTTCCCGCGAACATTTTCGTCAAAGGACTTTTTGTATCCTCTACCCTAACGGTCATCAACTCACCATCCCATGGATGTCCACCATTTTCCGTACCCCCAAGCATTTCGCCAAAGGCAGGCCACTGGTCGTAAACCGGGTACTGGACGAAGGTTGCGATGGCATCGTGAATGCCTACGAATCCTTTACCTCCGGCAATGTAATCAAGCAATGATTTTCTCAACTCAGGATCATCAAACAGCACTCCCACTGTATTTAGAAAGCAGATGGCATCGAACTGCTTGATATTTTCAGGCCTGAACATTTCTATGTCGTTGTTGAAGACGGCTTCGTATGCACCGGTGATTTTTCCCATTTGTTCAATCGCATAGTTATGCACGGGAATGATTGCATGCGATGACCCGTTCCATGGTTTGCCATCACGCATAGAAAGGTTTGTGACTAACATGCGACGTGGCTTCTTTGGTATCGCCGGAGCTTTATGTGGGAGTGCCGCATCAATCTGCTGTTTCTGTTCTGCGGTCAATTCCTGGGCATGAAGAAATGATGGAGAAAACCCAACTAACATAAACACGAGTACTGCTAAAATAATTTTTTGTCTTGTATTGAATTTTTGATAAATCATTTTATGTCTTTATTAAAATTAGGAACTTGCTTTAAATACAATGTCTCTCGAAACACAAACTTTTATACTTCTGAAAGATAAAATATTAAAAAGTCGCGAATGAAAATTATCTGTTCTTCAAAAAAAATAACTCCTTTGTTAGAATAAATTTCCCCACTATCGATAGAAAAAAGTAAGTTGAAAGTGGAGCACTTCCAGATGCTACTAATTGCCGAAGGAACTTCAGCCTTTTTAATTACTTTGCTTCAAAAATAAACTATGAGAAGTTCGCTTTTAATCGTTTTAATCCTAACCGGTTTGTTCATAAGAATCGAAGGACAGAATCTTCCTGGTGATGACAATCTAAAAACGGCCAGCACAAATGTTAGAGGTGCGCAGTATCCAAAAATCACAAAAGATCTAAGGGTAGTTTTTCAAATTAAGGCTCCGGATGTTCAGAAGCTCCAGGTAAAAATGGAGAAAGTTTACGACATGGTTAAAGACGATAAAGGCGTGTGGACAGTTACAACCGATCCGCAGGTCCCTGGCTTTCATTATTATTTTCTGCTAATTGATGGGTACCAGGTAAGCGACCCTGCAAGCGAAACATTTTTTGGCTGGCAGAGAATGTCAAGCGGTATTGAAATTCCCGAAGCAGGAACAGATTTTTATTCAATTAAAAATGTTCCGCACGGCGATCTGAGATCGAAATGGTATCGTTCATCCGTTACCGGCGAATGGAGAAGATGTTACATTTACTGCCCTCCGGGATATGACGATAATGTAAAGAAAAATTATCCTGTACTCTATCTTCAGCATGGCTCCGGCGAAGATGAAAGAGGTTGGGGAGTTCAGGGCCACGTTGATATAATTATGGACAATCTTATTTCGGAAAGCAAAGCTGTGCCAATGCTTGTAGTTATGGACCAGGGTTATGCAACGAGAGTGGGAGAAACCATACAGGCTCCACGGCCACAGGGAGGTACGGCGTCATCAGAACAAAGTGCATTTGAGGAAGTGATCACAAAAGACCTTCTGCCGTTCATCGATTCTCATTTCAAAACTCTTCCAGGCAAAAACAACAGAGCCCTTGCCGGATTATCCATGGGTGCGGGACAGGCATTGCAGATATCAACCAGGAACCTGGATAAATTCGCATGGATCGGTGCCTTTAGTGGCGGAGGGCGTCTTACGCCTGAAAGCGATCTGAAAACTGTATATAGTGGCGCTTTTGCAGACGCCTCAAAATTCAACAAGGAAGTTAAACTGCTGTGGATGGGCGTTGGAACTGCAGAGGGACCGGGTGTGAAAAATTTTCATGAGACACTTACAAAGCTTGGCATCAACAATAAATACTATGAATCGCCGGGCACGGCACATGAATGGCAGACATGGCGCAAATGCCTCTATGAATTCGCTCCTTTACTTTTTAAAAAATAACACTCGATGAAAAAAATACAATCATTACTGATCTTATTAGTTCTTTCTACTTCGATCATACTTGGAGCGGACAAAAATCTCAGGTTGATACCTGCCGACAATGACAACATTGTGTACATTGGACGATTTGATTTTTCCGATATGAAAAATCCAAAGTTTATGTATTCCGGTTGTGCTATCCGCACAGTATTCGAAGGCACTTCAATAGAAGTTATTCTGAAAGATGACGGTTTAAAAAACATGTTTAACGTTATCCTCGATGATAGCCTTTTTGTTCTGAAAACAGACCGAAAGGACGGCCGGTATGTGCTTGCCAGTGGCCTGAAAAAAGGAAAACATAAACTGGAAATAATCCGCAGAACCGAATGGCATGGTGGCAACACTACCTTTTCAGGATTCTATATTGATAAAAATAAAAAGCTGGAAAAGCCAGAAATAGAAGAGCGTAAGATTGAATTTATCGGCGATTCTTATACCTGTGGTTATGGTATCGAAGGGAAGAGCAATGAGGAACATTTCAGGTATGAAACAGAGAACAACTATTTGACCTTTGGTGCAGTGACGGCCCGCATGCTAAACGCAGAATACGCGACAGTATGCCGCTCCGGAATTGGAATGTACCAGGGTTACAATGCCGGTAAAGGATTTGCAATGCCGGTGTATTACGATACGGTTGTATCCGGAAGCAACGCAGTGTGGGACTATAGATTGTTTCAGCCACAGGTTGTTGTCATCACCCTCGGGGGCAATGATATGGAGAAGGATTTCGATTCGACGCAGTTCGTGAATGCCTACATTAAATTTCTGTCGAAGCTGCGTAAGAACTATCCCGTTGCGAAAATTATTTGTATTGCCGGACCATCAGGTGAAGATGATAAGTGGGCTCTTTATCAGTCAGTGGTTAAATCAATAGTCAAGGAAGTTGGCAGCAACGAAAAACAGGTTTACTATTTTGCTTTCAGTCCCTTTGAGATGCATGGAAGTGACTGGCACCCGAATGCAGACGAGCATCGAAAGATGGCAGAGGAACTGGTTCCCGCAATTGAAAAGATAACAGGGTGGTAAGATTGGATTGGGGTAACTACAACACGAAATGTCTAATTGCAACTAGTCGGTAATGAGAAGAAACTTTTTTTGTAGTATTACATTTGGTAAAACCTTATACCGGCAATGCTTAGTGCTGGCAGAAACCGTAAATTGACATTTCAAAATCTTAGAATTTTTAATTAACGTAAAATGATACCTGTACTGGTGAAAGACATACTGCCAAATGCTGCATTGCAAAAGTATGTGCGAATGTTTCAGGTGTTTCGTTTTGTATTTGATAAAAATATAGTTCCACCTATAAAACACCATTATCCCAGACCAGAACACTGCATTACCTTTTATATTAAAGACACACAGAAATTTAAATATACAAATATTGAACTGATACATTCTTACCCCCAATGTATTATTAATGGAATGCACACAACTCCTGTTTACAGATATGGAGGAAACGATTTTCTCGCTATAAAAATCGTATTACGAACTGCCGTTTTATATCAGTTGCTGAGATTTCCTTTAAAAGAGATTACCAATACATTTATAAATGCAGAAGACATTTGGGGTCACGAAGTATGTTCAGTTTGCAATCGTTTAAAAGGATTGAACGAGTTGCCAGAAATGATAACAGTAATCGAAAATTTTATTGAAAGCCAGATAAAAAAAATAAAAATTGATTTTCAACCTATTGATGAAGCATCAGATTTACTATTCGATAAAGAAAATCATGTCTCGATTGATTGGCTTGCAAATCAATCTTGTTTAAGTGTCAGGCAGTTTATTCGAAAATTTGAAGAAAGAATAGGAATAAGTGCCAAAACTCTTGCATGTATCATTCGATTCGATAAAGCTTATCGAATGAAAAACCGCCATCCGGAATATGACTGGTTATTTATTGCTGTTTCATGTAATTATTACGACTATCAGCATATGGTTAAAGACTTTAAAGAATTTTCTAATCTCACACCTAACTCTTTATACGAATTAGAATTAACTGCTCCTGAACGCAGCTTCGGATTTTCATATCTAACTTAAAATGTCACTTTTTTACCACTATATCTTTGATAGGTGTAAGTAAGTTTGCCTGCAAACTATTTAGCAACTTCAAAAGATTATTATATGAAACGTCGAAACTTCCTTTCTACAACTGCGGTAGGTTTTTCGCTCTTAAATTTTCCGGCATTTACTTCTGCTCAAAATAAAAAAAATGGAGAAATGTTACAACCCTTTTATATTCCGCCTCATGAAGCCCTTCAACCTGGAGTTGGTAATTCTGATATTCGTACTGTTATACACGCTGACCAGACTGATAAACAATTTTCAAATGTTGAAGTTGCTTTTGCGCCTAAGCAAATGGGACCATCTCCGCACATGCATGAAAATTTAGATGAACTTATGTATGTATTAGAAGGAACAGCAACGGTAATGATTGGTGAAAAGACATATGAAGTAGAAGCTGGAGGTTGGAACTTTCGACCAAGACGTATTATTCATTCATTCTGGAATGCCTCCGATAAGCCATTGAGGTTTATAGATTGCTTTTTCAATCAAAACTTTGAGGATTATTTAGAGGAATTATTTCATAAAATCATTCCTGACATGTTAAAGAATAATCTTACTCCGACAACACCTGAGATTGCAAACAGAATATCTGCACTTGATAAAAAGTTTGGTGTAACATGGTTTCATAGCCAACGACAGGCTATCATTGCTAAATATAAACTACAGGGCTAAATCTTCGACAATTGCCAAATAACCATACTGACAACGGCTTCTGCCAATAACTAAGGTTTCGTTTTGCCCGAAGGGCAAGAAATGAAACCCCTTTTGAACGAAACCGGGCGTTGATTTCCTTATGGACTTTTCAGCACTTGTTGGGTGTGTCACGAATCAAAGATCAGGATAGTTCTTTGAATGCTGAATAAAAGATGGTAGCAGGCCTACCGCATACGCTGTGCAGACAGTGTATGCAAACCACCTGAAGGTGCT
>JBDSGZ010000123.1:0-6072 GCA_039918735.1 Ginsengibacter sp. | reverse complement strand
TGATGAAAAGAAGCTAATTCCCTGCAGTGTGATGCTGGACGGAGAATATGGCCAAAAAGATATTTGCATGGGAGTACCAGTCGTTTTAGGGAAAAATGGATGGGAAAAAATTATAGATTTTGACCTGAACGATGAAGAAAAAGCAGCCTTCAGCAAAAGCGCCGATGCTGTGAGAAATATGAACAGTGCTCTTAACCTGTCTTGATTCTTTAAATAGCAATTGGGATTATTTCACTGGTAATCATTAGATTTTTATAACTAAACCTGGTCAAGGGATTTGCGCTTATTGCCGGACATTTTCCTGAACTGCGAAGGTGTGAGGCCGGTTACTTTTTTAAACTGTGCAGAGAGGTGAGCCGCACTGCTGTAGCCAAGCTTGTCAGCAATTTCAGAGAGGTTTAATTCATCATACACAATGAGCTCTTTTACTTTTTCAATTTTTTGGTTGATCATGTATTTCTCAATTGTTACTCCTTCCGTTTCAGAAAATAAATTGCTTAAATAAGAATAGTCTTTATGCAACTTTGATGAAAGCTGCTCTGAGAAGTTGAATCTTTTGTCTCCTTTTCCATAATGAACCTGCTCGATTATTACAGTCTTAATCTTATCGATAATCCGTTTTTTTGAGTCATCCAATAACTCGAATCCTAAAACATTTAGCTTCGATTTTAAGGCACTTTCTTGTTTTTCGGTCAACTCGTTTTTTAAAGCCACCTCACCCAACTGAATGTTGGAATAGGGAATATCCATTTCGTCCATCAATTGCTTCACTGCCAATATGCAACGATTGCAAACCATATTTTTTATATAGATGTTCATGTTTTTTCTTATAGAATTAGTTCAAAACTTATCTTGCCATGCGGATGTTTATGTTGCAAAAATACCAGAAGTTAGAGGAGCATCTACGTTAATGTCTGGATGCCCTTGCATCCAACGAGTAGAAAAGCTTTCAACAACTTATCGTTTGCTGAAAATCGCCTGCGTCCTTTATATCAAACATTGTTTCAAAGGAAAAAATGATCTTCGCAAAAAAAGACCAATGATCTATCTAACGCAACTAATTTACAACAGGCAAGGCCAGGAAAAAGTATTCGATGAATTTGAAAACGTTGCCATTCCAACCATATCGAAATATAACGGGCGTCTATTGTTCCGGATAAGACCGACAGAAAACACTTTCATTGGACATCATACTGAGCAGCCTTATGAAATTCACCTGGTTGAGTTTGACTCTGAACAAGACTTTGAAAACTTCAGCCAGGATGACGAACGAAAGAAAGTGCTGCACCTGAAAGAACAATCAATTGAATCAATTTTGCTTGTGAAAGGCGTAAGAGTATAGCAAATAATATTGTTGAGCAAATTACAACAAGCAATATCCGACCAACGAATGAAAGGGTTTTTTTAGTTTGATCTTAAGCCGCCATCTCTCTATTGTATTTACTTCTGTAATCCAACGGTGACATTCCGGTAATTTTTCTAAATACTTCGCGAAACGCTTTCACATCAGAATAGCCCACTTCATACATTACTTCATTAATGGTCTTCCGGGTGGTTTCAAATGCTTTTTTGGCTGCTTCCATCTTTACTCTTTGCAAATATTCAACAGGCGTATTTCCCGTTGCCTTTATAAACCTTCTGTCAAAATTTCGCCTGCCCACAGCAAAGCGAGATGACAAGCTCTCAATAGATATTTTTTCATCCAGCTTGCCTTCCATATAAGCTTGTGCCTGTTGAACTATATCATCTCCGTGCTGCTTTTGTCCCTTAAATATGATAAAGGCCGACTGGCTGTTTCTGTCCATTTCAATCTGGAAAACCTTAGAACAAAATATGGCTGTTTGCCTGTCATAATATTTTTCTACCAGATAGATCATTAGGTTCAAAAATGAATAGGCGCCACCATTTGTATAAATTCCATTTTCATCTGTGATCAGCTTATCAGCTTGCAGGTTCACTTTTGGAAACATGGTTCTGAACGTGTCTGCAGCAGCCCAATGTGTAGAACAATTTTTTCCATCCAGCAAACCGGATGACGCCAGCAGAAACGCACCGGTACAGATACTTGCTATTTCCGCACCGTGTTTATATTGTTGTTCGATCCAGTCGATCAGCAATTGATTTCCTTTTACCGCCTTTTGATAATTATGATTTAATGACGGAATGATTACAAGATCTGTTTTTCTAATTTTAGAAATATGACAATGAGGATTCACTGTAAACAAGCCGTCATAGAACTCCACTTTATTTGATATGCCAGCCAATTCAATTTTAAACAATTCCTTTTTACTTTTTTCTTTCCAGTAGGCATTGGCTCTTGTAAATATTTTGTAGGCTCCCACTATACTGCTTAAGTTGTTGCCTTCACCGCCAGGTACTATGATGGTTAAATGTTTCATCGCAATTATTTTGACAAAGATAAAAATCTATCTTGTCCAAATCAACCCATGAGAAAGTCCATTTTACACCCTCTAATTGGTGTATTTAGAAAATATCTTTGTTGAATAAATATGTGGAACACTCTGCAAAAAAAATAAATGAGATGGCTCGAATGATTGCAATTTATAAACCGCCAAAAGACAAAGAGGCTTTTCTCAAACACTATTATCAGATTCATGTTCCAATGGCAAAAAAGCTTCCGGGGCTAAGAAAGTATGATGTAAGTAAAAGTCCTGTTATCTCTACCAGCGGCGATTCAGAAACCTGGCTTATTGGCACATTACACTTTGATAGTTTAGACGCTATTAAAGCTGCGTTCGCGACAAGTGAAGGACAAGCCTGTGCAGCAGACAGAAAATTGTTAGCTCCTGACGATGATCAAATCCAAATTTATTTATTTGATACAGAGGAAGTGTAATAAACAATATAGGCTCAAACCGTTTAAAAATATAAAACCATGAATGATCAGAATTTTACCACTTCCATTTTGGTAAATCAAACTCCCGAAGAAATATTCAACGCCATCCTGGATGTTCGCGGATGGTGGTCAGGATTATATGCAGAAGAAATTGAAGGCGATTCAAACAAACTCGATGATGAATTTACATTTCGGGCCGGCGGCGGAGCACATTATACCAAACAAAAATTAGTAGAATTAATCCCCGATGAAAAGATTGTATGGCTGGTTACAGATAGCAAACTCAGTTTTCTAAATCAGTCAAACGAATGGACGGGAACAAAAATCTGTTTTGAAATATCCAAACAGGAAGGCAAATCACTAGTTCGATTTACACATATCGGTTTAGTTCCGGACATTGAATGCTACAAATCCTGCTCAACTGCATGGAGCCAATATTTGGAAAAATTTTTATCGCCTTTGCGTACTTTAGTGTGAGAGTCCTATCGTGGGCGGCGTCACTAACGCCCAAAAGAAGCACAGTAATAAAACAATGAAATGCACTTTATGATAAACGATATAAGCTTTGAACTTTAAAAATATAAAAGCATGCAGAATCAAAATTTTACTGCTATCATTTTGGTAGATCAAACACCCGAAGAAGTATTCAACGCCATCAATGATGTACGCGGGTGGTGGTCCGAAGAGATTGAAGGAGACACAAAAAAATTAAATGATGAATTCACCTATCATTACCAGGATGTGCATCATTGCAAGATGAAGATCATTGAATCTGTTCGTGGTAAAAAAGTGGTATGGCTTTGTACTGACAACTATTTTAGTTTTACCAAGGACAAAAGCGAATGGATCGGCACAAAAATTATATTTGAGATAGCGAAAGAGAATAATAGGACAAGCCTTTGTTTTACGCATGAAGGCTTAGTACCGGAATATGAATGTTACAATGCATGTGTTAATGGCTGGACGCAATATATAACGCAAAGCCTGCCAGCGCTTTTAGCTAACGGCAAAGGACAGCCCAACTCAAAAGAAAAAGCATATACCATTCATGAAATAGCAGGACGGTTCAAGCAACTCGCCCAACAGGAAAAATGGTTTGAAATTCAGGATGAGCTTTTTGCTGAAAATGTAAAGAGCATAGAACCTGAGAACTCTCCCTATTTTGCTTATGCCGAAGGCAAGGATAATGTGCGTAAAAAAAGCGAAGGCTTTTTGAAGAAAATTGAGACTCTGCACTCGGCCAAAACAACCGAACCTATTATAGGTGGCAATCATTTTGCAGTAGGACGAGAAGTGGATATAACTGTGCAAGGAAGTGGAAGAATACAAATGAACGAAATCATGCTCTATGAAGTGAAGGATGGGAAAATAATATCAGAGCAATTCTTTTATTGAAAATTCTCCAGCTATAATAACAGGCCATTATAACTTTTTCTCACAAGAATCTGATAGAATCGTCAGGTCAGAGTTTTTTCAAATCGAGCATTCCCGAAACACCTGGTTGTCAAAGTCGGAAACGATGTGGCTGATGAAGGATAAAAAAATTAGTTTCGGCAATGATCGAAACTGAACGCCTTCTACTCAAACCATTAACTTACAATCAGATATTAAAATATATAAAATGCGACAACTCGCTGGAAACAGAATTGAGCGTGGATCAATCGACAAGAAAGATTTCACCGGAATTAAAAGAAGCTTTTGAGCTGACAATTTTACCCAACGTTGCTGATAAATTCGAGGATTATTTATACTCTACTCTTTGGACTGCTATTTCAAAAAGTGATAATAAAATGGTTGGTGATATTTGCATCACAGGCGAGCCAAACGCTGAAGGCGAGATCGAGATTGGTCATGGAACTTATGTCGAGTTTCAGAAAAAAGGATTTATGACTGAAGCCGTCAGCGGAATTATCAGGTGGGCGGAAAATTAATCAAAAGTATTTTCAATCATTGCTTCGACTAATATAGACAATATCGCTTCTTTCAGAATTCTTCAAAAAAATAATTTCGTAAAAATTGGCGAGGATGAAGAACTCTTGCACTGGAAATTGATTCTACAGAAATAAAATTCATACTAAAGACTGAACAGGGCATGAGGTATCCTGCACAACCTTCAATGGAATGACGCGACTTCTTCATTGTTTCAATTACTTTCATTTTTCAATTCACTCACGATTTTAATTCCAGAGTCAGCATTTTTATTAATTGAACTTACAAATCATTACATGCAGAATGATCAGAAACTTTTTTTTCAAGGACCTGGGCCGTGGTTTGTGTCCGCACAAACCACGCAAGCCGCGACAATTTAAAATGCACCCAAATTAACTGGCAGCACCAAGCAAAATACTTTCTAAATTTGTTACACACGCTGCACATAAATTTTTAGTCATGGATAACAGAAGAGAATTTCTTAAGAAAACAGTTATGCTTTCAGGAGCAGCCGGTCTTTCAGGATCATTGCCGGCTTCTATTGCAAAAGCTCTTGCAATTAATCCGGCACAAGGCAGTTCCTATCTTGATGCAGAACACGTGGTGATACTGATGCAGGAGAACCGTTCGTTTGACCATTGCTTTGGTACGATGCGTGGAGTCAGGGGCTTCAATGATCCCCGCGCCATTACGTTGCCAAATAAAAACCTGGTATGGCTGCAAACAAACAAAGCAGGTGAGACTTATGCGCCTTTCCATTTTGATATTCATGATACAAAAATTACCTGGATGGGATCGGTTCCTCATTCACGTTCCAGCCAGGCAGATGCGAACAACCTGGGAAAGTACGATCAATGGCTGAATGCCAAAAGGCCATCGGATAAAAGGTATGCGAATATGCCGTTAACGCTGGGGCATTATACTCGCAATGATCTTCCATTTAACTATGCGATGGCAGATGCCTTTACCGTTTGTGATCAAAATTTTTCTTCTGCCATGACAAGCACATGGCCAAACCGTTTGTATCTATGGGGCGGCACAATACGGGAAGAAAAAACCGAGGAAGCGAAAGCTTATGTCAGAAATGAAATCCCTTATGGTGAAGCCCACTGGAAAACATTCCCCGAAAGACTGGAAGAAAATGGCGTCTCATGGAAAGTTTACCAAAATGATATAAATGCAGGAGGTGGTTTTACAGGCGATGAAAGGGCATGGCTTTCCAATTTTGGATGTAACCCGCTAGAGTTTTTAGCACAATACAATGTGAGATTTTATCCGAGGTATGT
>JBDSGZ010000122.1:0-12634 GCA_039918735.1 Ginsengibacter sp. | reverse complement strand
GAATAGCTTCCGGTGTTACATCTCGTGACGATAAACCCGTGCCACCGGTGAGAATAATTAAATCAGTTTTACCATCGTACAGTGACTGCACTTTTTCTTGTATCACATTTATTTCATCCGGGATAATGCTATAACCTTCGACAGGAATATTTAATTTCTCAAGTTTGCTGATAATAGCTTTGCCTGCACGATCTTCTTTCTTTCCTGCAGAAATGCTGTCGGAACAAACGATGACTGCAGCAGAAATCTTTCGTAGCGTTTTTTCTGCGTATTGCGATTTGCCGCCTTTTTTTTCAATTAATTTAATGCTTATAATTTCAATTTGCTTGTCAATCGGTTTCAGCATATCGTAAATAGTTAGCGCTACTACTGATGCACCGTGCATGGCCTCTACTTCCACTCCGGTTTTATAAATAGTATGCACTTCAGTTTCAATCATAATTTCAAGCCCTTCAATTTTATGCTTTACAGAAGCAAACTCTACCGGCAGCGGATGGCAATCAGGAATTATATCACTGGTTCTTTTTATTGCAAACAACCCGGCTATACGGCTTGCTTCCAGCACGTCACCTTTAGGAACTGTTTTATTTTTTACTGCATCTATGGTTTCCTGCCTGCTAACTTTTACAATAGCCCGTGCAATAGCTGACCGGTATGTTACAATTTTGTTTGTGATGTCAATCATAATTTATCAGGTGTTTATTTTACACTCCCCAACCTTTACGATATCCAAGCTATGATAAATGTGCAAACATATTATTGAATATTTTTACGACCTTTTGCTGTAGCTTAAAATTGCCCAGCCGTTGAAGAAAACGGCAAAACCCAATACGGCAAAAATTTGATTTTTTATATCTGCCAGACCGCTTCCTTTTAGTATTACCATTCGCATGACTTCGATAAAATAGGTTACGGGATTAAACCAGGTAATCACCTGCGCCCAATGCGGCATACTTTCAATAGGTGTAAAGAGGCCGCTCATCAAATTAAAGATCATGATTAAAAAAAATGCTACCAAAAAAGATTGTTGCTGCGTTTGAGCATAAGTAGAAAGAAGTAAACCCAGCCCAAGTATTGCCAACAAATAAATCGCTGAAAAAATATAAATTGTAAGGTAATGGCCCAAAGGAATTATTCCATAAATAACACGTGCGATGATGAGACCGGCCGTTAATACAACCAAAGACAAAATCCAGAAAGGAATTAATTTACCAAGGATAAAATGGATTTTTTTGATCGGGCTTACATTGATTTGTTCAATAGTCCCTAATTCTTTTTCCTTTACAATATTGAGCGCAGCAAAATTGGACCCTATGATAGTGAGTAACATAACCAGTATTCCCGGCACCATGAAGTAGGGGTAGTTCATATTTGGATTATACCAGTTAGAATATTCCACATCAATAATGGGTTGTGGATCGAACCGTGGAAATTGAATCCATTGCATTCGTACGGATTGATTATAATTCTGTATGATCTGTTGAATATAAGCTGAACCAAGGCCAGCTTTAATTCCATTGATCGCATTGGCGGCTACGAATAAATTGACCTTACTTTCTTTTACAAGATCTTTTTGAAAATGATTGGGAATTTCCAACACGAGATCAGCTTTATCCAGCTCAATGGATTGCAAAGCTTGTGGAAAGGTGGCACTGTAATCTTTTAACCTGAAATATCCGGATGCAGTAATCTTATTAATTAGTATTTGTGAATATTGAGAATGGTCCTGGTCAACAACAGCGAGATTGATATTCTTTATTTGATAATTGGCGGCGAGTGGCAATATGATCAATTGTGCAATAGGTGCTATGAACAATACCCTGAATATTGATGGATCACGGAATATTTGCCGGAATTCTTTTTGCAATAAAAATTTGAGCACTCTCATGCCAGCCTGATTTTAAAATTTCTGATACTAATACCAAGCAACACCAAAGTCATTACAACCAAAATCAAAGTTTCCTTCCACACCGCCCAGAATCCAAGTCCTTTTATCATTACAGATTCCACAATAATATAGTACCATTTTGCCGGAACAATATTGGAAATTATCTGCAAAGGCCATGGCATACTTTCGATAGGAAATAAGAAGCCGCTGAATAATAGTGTTGGTAAAAACAAACTCAACAAAGATGTGAACATTGCAGACTGCTGTGTGGAAGCGGCATTGGATATTAGTATGCCGATTGCAAGCGCTGTGATCGTAAACAAAATACTTTCCATCACCAGCAAAACCAGGCTGCCGTTTATTGGAACATTCAAAACATACACGCTGAGCAAAAGAATACAGGCAATATTGAATATGGAAACAAAGAGGTAAGGAATTGTTTTAGCAATGATGATTCGAAATGGTTTTAATGGCGAAACCAATATCACTTCCATCGTACCCAATTCTTTTTCCCGAACTATTGCAATTGATGTCATCATTGCGCAAACCAGCATGAGCACTAAAGCCATTACACCCGGCACAAAACTATAAGCCGATTTTAGTTCCGGATTATAGAGCATGCGCAAATTTGTATTTATAGTGTAAGGCAAGTCTTTATTTTGATTCAACGATTGCTGGTAATCATGTATGATAGCGGTTGCATAATTGGTTAATGTATTAGCAGTATTCGGATCGGATGCATCTGCGATCAATTGTATTTGCGCATAATTTTTCTGCAGCAGATTATCCTGAAAGTTAGGAGGAAAAACAATTGCCATTCTTATTTTCCCCTGGCGAAAAGTGGATCCTATTTCATTGTAAGAATTAAGGTACTTGATAACATTAAAATACCGGCTCGCATTAATCTCATTAATAATCGTAGTAGTGGCAACATCATTTGACTGATTAAAAACAGCAACGTCAGCATTCTTCACCTCATTCGTCAATGCAAATCCGTACAAAATAATCTGCACGATCGGCATCCAAATTAAAATAAATAAAGTGCGCCTGTCTCTCCAGATATGGAGCCATTCTTTCTTTACAAAAATGAAAAATTGGTTCATGAAAAAAGCTTTTAGCTAATAGCTTTTAGCCAGTTTTTAAGTAATTATATAATTTTCCCATCAGGCATTAGCTATTAGCCTTTAGCTGCTAGTCAACTTCCTAATAAACGAATGCATCATTTTAATTTCTTCTTCCAAAAGCAATTCTATTGGAATTAATTTTTCATCATTTACCCAGTTCATTTCTTTTGCGATAACCAGATAAGTTTGAACTTCGAATGCTGAACCTAATGCTATCTGCAGGAATCTTGCATAATCCTTTTCACTGTTCCTGCTGCTTCCTTCAGCAATATTGGCTGGTATTGAAACAGCGGCTCTTGTTACCTGACTTATCATACCAAATTTTTCTTCAATGGGTAAACTCTTGCTTAATACATATACAGATTTAACCAGTTGAATTCCCTTTTGCCAGATAATTAATTCTTTGAAATTTTTCATTTCTTTTAGCTTTTAGCTAATAGCTTTTAGCCGTTAGCTTTGTTAATACTTATTTTAGAATCTGCGGTTTTACTGTGCCGTTTTTTTGGCTATCAGCTATCAGCTAATGGCTTTCCTCATTCGCTCCTCACCGCTTTCCTCGCCAATTGCAAAAACACTTCATCCATTGATTTCGCCGAATAGTTTTTCTGCAGATTTGCAGGAGAATCCAATGCATCAATTCTGCCATCAACCATAATAGATACTCGATTACAATATTCTGCTTCGTCCATATAATGTGTTGTTACAAAAATAGTGATGCCTCTCGCAGATGCTTCATAAATAAGTGTCCAGAATTCTCTTCTCGTTATTGGATCAACACCGCCGGTTGGTTCATCCAAAAAAACAATTGCCGGATCGTGAACAATAGCGATAGAAAATGCGAGTTTCTGTTTCCATCCAAGCGGCAACGATCTTACTAATGTTTTTTCTTCTCCTTCCAAATGAAGTTGCGCTATCAATATTTGAATCTTCTCTTTTATTTCTTTGTCTCTTAATCCATAAATACCAGCATAAAAGCGAATGTTTTCTTTTATTGTCAAATCTTCATACAAAGAAAATTTCTGGCTCATGTAACCGATGCTTTTTTTGATCAGTTCATTTTGTTTATAAACATCGTAACCAGCCACGGTAGCCAGCCCTGAAGTGGGTAATGACAAACCGCACAACATGCGAATCGCCGTGGTTTTACCTGCGCCGTTAGCTCCGAGAAATCCGAAAATTTCTCCCTTGTTTACTTCAAAAGATATTTTATCAACAGCAGTAAAATCCCCAAACTTTTTGGTGAGTTCATTTGCTGTTATGACTTTATCGTCTTTCATAATTTATTTTATTACCCTAATCTTTTCGAATCACACGAATTCATTACTTACAAAAATTCGTGTAATTGGTGGCATTAGAATTAATTCGGGTCATTCAAATTATTCTTTCATCAACGCCATAAAACAATCTTCAATTCCCGGCTTGATAGCATGTATTTCAACATTGGAAAAATTTCCTTTGGTTGAAATATCTTTAAGCTCCTCCTTATTATTTTTATCTGATTTAAAAACAACATGATGGTATTGTCCAAATGAATAACAACTCTCCACGGCTGGATCTGCAACGATTACTTTCATCAATGGAAACATCTCGTTTGCCTTTATAGCCCACAAAGGTTTTTTAAAGTCTTCTGTAACTCCTTCGGGAGTATTAATAGAAAGAATTTTCCCTTTCTGAATCAATGCAACCCTGTCGCACAAATTGGCTTCATCCATGTAGGCTGTTGAAACTAAAATAGTAATGCCCTGCTCTTTCAGGCGATGCAACATTTCCCAAAATTCTTTTCTTGAAACGGCATCAACACCGGTAGTAGGTTCATCCAGGAACAATATTGATGGTTTATGTATCAGCGCACAACTAAGCGCCAGCTTCTGTTTCATGCCACCAGATAATTGCCCCGCTTTCCTGTTTTTAAATGGTTTTATTTGCTGATAAATATCTTTGATGAGACTATAATTTTTCTGGATCGTAGTACCAAAAATTGTTGCAAAGAATTCCAGGTTTTCCTGCACCGTCAAATCCTGATACAAAGAAAATTTTCCCGGCATATAACCCACACGGCTACGAATTTGTTTATAATCTTTCACTACATCAAAGCCATCTACGGCGGCTTTGCCACTATCCGCTAATAACAATGTCGTAAGAATCCGGAACAGGGAAGTCTTGCCTGCGCCATCCGGTCCTATGATACCAAATATTTCTCCTTCGTTCACAGAAAAAGAAATACCTTTTAATGCATCTACTATTGCCTTTTTTGAGCCAAAGGTTTTTACAATATTCTCAACAACTACAGAGGGCATATTTTTTATTTGAACTTTACTTCACCATACATTCCAATCTTAAGCAGGCCATCATTTTTTACATGAATCTTTACGGCATACACGAGGTTAGCTCTTTCGTCTTTTGTCTGAATCGTTTTTGGAGTGAATTCTGCTTTGTCAGAGATCCATGTTATCTCGCCGGGATATTCTTTAAAAGAATTTTCTGTACTATCCACATATACTTTTACGGGCTGGTTTAATTTTATTTGGGCAAACTGTGTGCCCGTTACATAAACTCTTAATGTAATTATTGAAAGGTCACCAATGGAATACAATGCCTTACCTGGCGTGGTATATTCACCTGCCATCGCATACTTTGTGAGCACCGTTCCAGTTATAGGGTTTTTTATTTTTGTGCGTTTTAATTGGTCTTCAATTTGGGCAATTGATTTCCGCATTGGCTTAGTTTCGCTGAGGATGGTGCTGTTTTGCGTTCCAGTACTTGATTCCTGCACTTTTATTTGTTGTTGATTTACGGCAATTTGTTTTTGGTAAACTGCAATTTGTGTATTGATGTCATCCAATTGTTTTTGAGTGGCGGCATCAGCTTTGATCAGGCTTTCTGTTCTTTCTTTTTCATGAATGGCATCATTCAATTGCACCTTTAATACAGCAATCTGATCATTCAAAAGCTTTACCTGCGGCGCTAAATTCACTGTCTTTTCATGTAATGAATTAAGGGTTGCCTCTGCCTGCGCCTTCTGCAATTCAAGAGGTACAGAATCAATATATCCCACGATACTGTCTTTTACGAAAACAGAACCTTCCCTGAGACCAAGCGCTTCTATTTGTCCCGAAGTTTGTGAAGAAACGACTGTTTCATCTACTTCAAAAGTTCCTGAGGCATCAAAATTCTGTTTGTTGTTATTGCATGCAAAAAGGACAAAGCTTGCCACGATAACTGACGGGGATATTCTAATTTTCATTTTATATTATTTTTAAGATTGCAGTTATTTCGTATTGATACTTCCAACAATATTCTGATAAGTATATTGCGCCTGTAACAATTGCATTTCATGAAGAATTTTGGTTTGCCGTGACTGGTCTTCTGCGTTTACCTGGTTAATGTAATCGTGTGCACTCAGCACTCCATTTTCCAGTTGCGCATAAGAAGCTTTCTTTACCGAAGATCTCAGCTCAATGATCGCATTGTCCTTGTCTATAAGGCCATCATATTTTTGCACATTTTCATTCTGTTGCAATTGTGAAAGTTTCGCATTAAAAAGGAACGTTTCTTTTTGTATATCCTGTGTATTTTTATTTATATCAAGCAAGTGCTGCTGATTCTTGATTGTGTAAAGGCTTCCGAAATTCCAGTTTAGTCTTAGCCCTCCAGTGTAAAAGAAGGAAAAGTCATTGCTTAGAAAATTCAACCCGGGTCTTCCGTATCCGCCCTGTACAAAAAAACTGATTTTCGGCTTCAATTGATCCCTTATTAACTGTCCCTGCAGATCATAGATTTTACTTTGATAATCATAAGACAATAATTCCGGCCTATCGATGTTGTCAGCCATTACGGGAGCTGCGGGCTTTTCAAGGATTGTACTATTATCAAGCTTCGCATCAATAAAAAGTCCAAGCATATCCAAATATGCTTTCTTTGTTGCTGCAAGTTCGACTCTTGATTGCTGTGCCTGTAAAAGTTGAGCGGATAATTCGTCTACACTGCTCCTAAAAGCAACGCCATTATCAACCAGCGCTTTTGCTTTATCGATTCCGTTTTGTAAATCTCGTTGAAGTAGATCATTTTGTTTTAATTGTTCGTCCTGCAATAAGGCGCCAAAAAAAAGTTGATTTACGCGGTCATACAAAGCATACAATTGCACCTGGAGGTTTTGTTGTTGAACCACTTCATTTGCTTCAGCCGTTTGTTTCTGGTTTTTGATAACACCCCCATCATAAATCACCTGGTCTGCCTGGGCATAAAGCTTATACTGGTCCTTATTGAATTGAGGGATTGAGAAACCGGGAACCTGAAAAGGGAAACTGGTAACAGTTGATTGATAAGTCGCCTGCCCGTTCACAGAAAAAGCAGGCAAAAATCCTTTTTCCGCATTTGACACTGAATAATCTTTGGTCTTTGCAATTAAATCTCTTTGTTTGATCAGTGGATAGTTTTTTCTCGCCAACTGATATACCTCGTCAATGGAAAGTGCTTTGGTTTGCTGTGCATATAGTTTCAAACTTGCAGGCGTGGTTAAACTGGTTATCAAAATAAATGAGAAAATTCGTCTTAACCAAATGGTCAAAGTTTTCATAGAAACGTCATTTTTTTATTGAGTCAATAATAAATTTTGGAACTTCTTTTTTCCTTTGATTCATAATATTCCGGAATTGCAATTCATCAAGGCTATTTATAGATTGAATCATTGCTTTGCCTACAAAGGGGAAAATGCACAAAGAGATCATATTAATTAAAAGATGTAGTGGACTAATCTTTTTTATTGTGCCTTTTTTTACTTCCTTTTCTATCTGATTCAGAAAGTTCTGTGGTTTAGGAAAACCTTGTTTATTCCATATTTTGTCCAGGAAATTCTCCGGGTCCCGGCTGATCTCATTTAGTACAAACAACGGCAGATAAGGGTTTTCAGACATTGTGGTTATATATGCTACGCAGATATGTTCAATTTTCTCAAATAAGGACATATCCGATTCAAAAATGAAACTAATCTTTGGGAAAAACTTCTGCGCAGCCTCAATGAAAATCACTTCGAATAGCTTCTCTTTACTTCTGAAATAATAATGTAACAATGCTTTATTGATTCCCGCCTCATCGGCTATATCCTGCATGCGGCCACCTGCCATGCCTTTTGTAACAAACACTTTTTTTGCGGCAGCAAGAATTTTTTCTCCGGTTGATTTTTCTTTTTTTAATTTATCCATATAGTTTAACCAAATGGTTAACAAGGTACCATAAAGAAATTGAAACAAAAGAGATTTTCTTTAAAAGATTATTTACGGGAGTGTATTTAATTTGTTAGTTCAATTTTTGAAAGACATTTTACAGTTCACGGATTTGCAATCCGCAATGAACTTCTGGAAGCGATTGATAAAGTGATGGGGGGTAAAATATTTCTAAGCAAAGCTGCAAATGAAAAAGTATTGGAACAATTTTCTTCTATTTCTTCAGCCCTGAACGAGATGCCTGCGATAACAAGAAGAGAAAGGGAAATTTTACTGTTGCTGGAAGATGGCTTGAATGGCCCTCAAATCGCGGGGAAGCTCTTTCTCAGTCCATACACTGTAGAGACGCACAGGAAAAATCTGATGCAAAAATTAAACGTAAACTCCACGCAGCAACTTTTAAAAACAGCAAAGATGATGAGCTTGATTTAGGAGGCATCGATATATACTTTTGCATGCTCCATAGATTATTCTCAACCTCCTATATCAATCATGCTGCGGTTATGGATTTTTGAGGTATCTAACTTGTCATCCATTGTTTTAAACTGGCCTCCGAGTTTCTCTTCTTTCATCCACACACATTGTTTAATTAAGGGTGCTATGTCCAATCCCTTTCTAAGAGCGCCTAAAATATCCATTTCAGTTTTTGAGAAAAGACAATTTTTCATTTTGCCATCTGTGGTCAAACGCATGCGGTTGCAGCCACCACAAAAGGGCTGCGTCATGGTGCTGATGATAGCAAAGGTTCCATCGTGGCCCGGTACAAAATATTTTTTATCAGTATCGTGCTTTGAATCCTGCAATTTTATAAAATCATATTCTTTGGAGATTTGATCCAGTATTTCCTGGTAAGAAAAAACTTTTTCGCGGCTCCATTCGTTGCCTGCAAATGGCATAAACTCAATGAACCGAACATGCAATCGAAGATGTTTTGTCCATTCTATAAAATCGTTCATTTCATCATCATTCACACCTTTCATAACCACTACGTTGATTTTTACGCGAAAATCTTTTTGTAACAAAAGATAAATATTGTCCAGGATGCGATTGAATTCATCGCGCTTGGTAATGGCGAAAAATTTCTCCCTGGTAAGAGAATCCAAACTCACATTTAAAGATTTAATCCCGGCACTTTTGAATACGTCAATATATTTATCCACCAGCACTCCATTGCTGCTGATAGCAAGTTCTATGGGATATTTGGATAAGCGTTCTATAATTTCCTGCGCATCTTTTCTTACCAAGGGTTCTCCGCCAGTAAGCCGAATTTTTTTCACACCTTCTTTTACAAAGACAGAAACGATCTGATCAATTTCTTCCGCAGTCATTCGTTGCGCCCCTGCAAAATAACCTTTGGGTAAGTCTATAGGATTGCAGTACATACAACGCAAATTGCATTTATCTGTTAGAGAAATACGCAGGTAATCGTGAACCCGGTTAAATTTATCTGTCAGCATAATGATTCATTTTTATTCCAGTAAATTCTTTATGATAATTCTACTGAAAAATATTTTTTCAATTTTTTCGTAATTCCTTCATAGTCGCTAGCCGTTAAATATTTATGTGCCAATGGAAACACTACATTGTCTTCCCTGAAAATATGAAGGCGCAGCAATTCGACTAGCGCCAATCCCTGTTCAATTGCGGTATCTATGATCAAGGCATTCGAAACACGATCTGTAAGCCGCGAAGCAACTCCCATCAGGCTAAAAGTAAGCGTACCGAATTCCATTGTTTTAATATGGTCGTGCTCTAACATATCAACAGCCGTCTCAGGAACAGGGCCAGAGCCGCATTCTCCATTGTCAATCATACGGTCATGGATATAGGGAAATAAAACTCTTTCTTCTTTTAGATTGTGCAAGACTATTTTGTTGTCAAGAAATTCAAAAAACTCCCCGAGCTTGCCGTTTCTCTCTTTGTTAATACCTTCTTTTTTTATTTCCAGTAAGTTTTTCTCAAACTCATCTAATTTGGTCAATGTATTTTTATGTTCGGTCATAAGAAGCTGTAAGAATGGATGCAGTTCCTCAAAAGGTATCGGTTCAGTAGCAGGTGGTTGATAAGCTTCGGGGGGCGCCATTGGCGAATAAACAGGATCAGCGTCTGGCTCTTTTTCGACAAATCTTTTAATATAATCGGTTTTTTTATCGTCGGTTTTTTCAAAAATGTTATTCATAATGATGAAATTTTATTGCTTTAGTATGTTAAGATTTTTTTAAGAGGTGAAGAGAGATGTTGAATTTATTCATTCTTTAAAAACTGGTTGTATTTTTTTCATATAGATAATTTTTGATTTTAATTTCTGTAATTCAGAAAAGAAAAAGCGCATCAATCCTGTGAAGGCAGCCGTCCATGCAATGAGGGCGATATAAATAAATGTCTCATAGAAGTAATGTAAAAACGGAATGTCCAATGCTTTTGCCATTCTAAAAGTGCAGACTGCATACATGCCTTGTGGGAATACTGCTCCCCAATATAGTGAATCGTATTTGAGTGGATATCTTTTATAAACATGTCTCCAAACTGCGAGTATGATCAGCATAGGAATCCACCAGGTGCCGGTAGCCCAATAGAAAACTGTGAATCCTTTGAGGAAAGGAAGCAGGGATTCAAGCAATGGTGCATCGGGTGCATTAATAATGAGTACGGAACCTCCAAGTGTTGAGATAGCCATAGCGCCCATATTGATCCAGTAAGGCGGCGCTAAATCGCCTGGCGAAAACTTAAAGAAAGTATAGCGGTAAAAAATAAGAGATATCATCCAGATGTAAAACATACCGCCCCATAGCCACATGGAAAGTGCAAAGAAATTTATTTCTATCCGGTAGGGCTGTTTTATGTGTGATGCAATTAACGCACTGAGTATTGAAACGGATTGGGTAGCAACAATTGCGGTAAGCCATCCTCCCGTAATACCTTTATCCAGCGTGGGTTTGTCTTGTTTGATAGTGAGCGTGGTAAAGACTGCGTAGGTCAGAAAAAGCCACAACAGAATCCCAAAAATCAGCAACGTTGCGGCAATTTTAAGATCTTCAAACAATACAATATACTGGATTCCCAAAACGCAAGTGCCCGCAACAATCGTAAAGAAACCGGTTCCTCTCATGTGATCGGTTAAGTCGGCTACAAAATCTTTTCGGTACCATACAAGGCGAAGAATTGTTAAGACCCACAAAATAATGTAGAAGATATTATTGAGAATAAATAAGACAAGAGCGATCCATTTCATTTCCATCAGGAAGGCGCCCGTGGAAATAATACCAGTTGCCATTACCAAAGCAAAATATGCCGGGGAAAGACATTTAATACCTTTCTTAAATTCTTCCAGGATAATTTTTACTAATGAAACTTCCTCTATATTGTTTATTGTAATCATTTTATTTTTCTTAAACAACCTTTGAAAACCAGACACTAAATTGTTTATATAGAGATTCAATTTTCATAGATTTCTAATTCTGATATCAGTTATCTTTTTTGATAATGGCTTTTATAGCCAGGCGCTGAAGCACAATGCAAATAGCCACAAGGGCCGCAAGAAACATCCAGCAAGAAGTCCAGACTCCGGTGCCTTTGAGTAAATATCCAAAAATAATTGGTCCAAAGAATCCGCCAAGTCCGCCCAACACACCCACAATTCCGCCTACAGTTCCAATATTTGTAGGATAATAGTCTGAAATATGTTTATAAACGGCTGCACCTCCAACTCCCATCATAATACCTATAACAAATACCAGGAAAGAAAATATCCATTTGTTAGCCTGGAAGTAAATCATCGTAACACCTTTGGCTAACAATTCACCTTTCATTATTTCGTCTCCCTTTTTTACATTGGGTGCCTGATGAAACGTTGTTGTGGGAAGAAAAAGGAACCCTTCCTGGTCATGATGAATGCCGAAGCGTATGGTAACTTCGGAAGAATCACCTGCCTTGCTTTGTAAAATATAGGTGTCATCACCTACAATTATTTCATTGTCAGAAACTGATTTTACCGTGCCCGGCTTATTAGCCATAACGCCCTGTCCCGGTGCCTGTATTTCCATTCGCGGAATAAATAGAAAGACCATGCACACAAGGCAAATTGCAAATATCCAGATCAGCACCATACGAGCACCCACCTTGTCAGCAAGCCATCCGCCCGCAGCCCTGAATAATCCGGCAGGCAAACTAAATGCTGTGGCCATGATCAAGCCCGATGCTTCCCGCTAGCCGCGCTCACCTTGCCCTCGTACCTGCCGCGGGACCGCGTTCGCTCAGTGATCGCGAGTTGGTTGCGTCTTTAAGGGCGCATGAACCGACGGCACCGGCGCTCACGTGGCGCAAGTACGCGCCGCGGGTCTTCGGCATGATTCAGCGCACCCTAGGCTCGGCCGCCGACGCCGAAGACTTCACGCAAGAAG